>JADYZA010000205.1 GCA_020853375.1 Verrucomicrobiota bacterium
AACCGGTTTGTTCCCTACATCAGTACGGCGGATTGGAAAATTCTGAGCGAAGATTCCGCCAAACCGTTACTGAACCGTGCCGTGGCCGGGGTTTATCCGCCGGGCAGTACGTTCAAGCCTTTGGTCGGGCTCACCGCGGTTTCCCTTAAACCGGAAGCGGCGCGCACGGTATACGACAGTCCAGCAGTCTTCCAAATCGGCGGACGGGTTGTCCACACCACCGGACACGGCAGTGTCGATATGCGCGAAGCGCTCAAATTTTCGGCCAATGTGTACTTCTTCAAAACCGCGCTGGCTTGCGGACCTGATCCAATCATCCAGCAGGCTTTGGCGGCAGGTCTTGGTCGGAAAACTGGAGTGGAAGTTGATTTTGAACAGGGTGGCGTAATACCGGACGAGAAATGGCAGACGGAAAACCGTACCGGATGGGCGGACGGCGACACCTGCAACCTCGCTATCGGTCAGGGATATGTGGCCGTTACGCCGATTCAAATGGCCATGCTGACCGCAACCATTGCCAACGGCGGTTATCTGTACCGTCCGCGACTGGTGCAGGCGTACCGCGAACCGTCTTCGGAAACCTATGTGATGAATGAGGGCAATCGCATTGGTAAAATGAGTTGGACAGACGCTTCTCTTGCTACCGTTCGTAGCGGCATGCGGGATGTCATTATGGAAAAAAATGGAACCGGTCGACGGGCTGCGGTCGACGGGTTTGATTTTGCCGGAAAAACCGGAACGGCGGAATACGGAATTAAAGGGGAGGGAGCCAAGCATACCTGGATGATCGCATTTGCTCCGTTTGATAATCCGCAATATGCCGTTGCGATACTTGTTGAGGATGGCGACTCCGGCGGACACACCGTTGCGCCGTGCATGAAAGTGCTCATGGAAGGCCTTTACGACAAGCTGAAACGTGAAGGTCGCCTTCCGCGTCAACGGGTGGGAATGGTTTCCAGAGATTGGAAAACCGGGGAGGCTTTATCATGAGCCGAGGTCTGCACCGTTTTGATTGGACTGTTTTCATCGCCGTTGTCGTGTTGCTGGTTCTCAGCTGTCTGTTCATCTATAGCGCTGACTACCGCAATGATCACGCCGTTGGCGGATTAATGGGCAAGCAGATTATCTGGGCGCTGATTGGCTTAGGTTGCTATGGCTTGGCAGCGGCCTTCGACTACCGGAAGGTGGCCAGTCTGCACTGGTGGATTTATGCGGTCGGCCTGCTCTCACTGGTTTTTGTTCTGTTTTTCGGGATGTCGGTCTATGGCGCGCATCGCTGGTTCAGCGTGGGTAGTATGACCGTCCAACCTTCGGAATTCGCCAAACTGGCCGTTATTTTCACACTAGCGGCTTGGCTGGGCGATCCGGCGACTGACGTGGAACGCTTCAAAACATTTCTGTTGGCATTCCTGCTGGGAGGTATCCCGTTTTTGCTGATTGCGGTGGAACCGGACCTCGGCAGTGCGATGGTATTGCTACCCATTGTCATGTTAATTCTTTTTTGCGCAGGAGTTTCTCTGCGTCCGTTGCTGACTCTGGTTGGAGTAGGGCTGGTTGCTCTGCTCATACTCATTGTCTGGCTGCTGTTCTTCCCGGACAGCTGTCCATTGCTGACGGACTATCAGAAAAGCCGGATTCTGGTTTATTTGAATGTGAATCAGGATCCGCTGGGTACCGGCTGGAATAAGTTGCAGTCGCAGATTGCGGTTGGCTCCGGCGGGTTGTTTGGGAAAGGTTATTTGAAAGGAACGCAGAACATTCTCGGGTTTCTGCCGAGAACCGTTGCCCCGACGGATTTTATCTATTCGGTGGTGGCGGAAGAATCAGGATTTGCCGGCAGCTCGCTGCTGCTGGTTTTGTATACAACGGTAGTGGTGCGCTGCATGCACACCGCAGTGATCGCCCGGGACACATTCGGGCGGTTGCTGTCGGCGGGAATCGGCGTGCTCATTTTTTCACATGTTTTTGTAAATATTGCGATGACCATAGGCCTCATGCCGATCACCGGCGTACCGCTTCCGCTGATGAGTTATGGCGGAACATTCATGGTGAGTACCATGACAGCGCTCGGATTGGTGCAGAGTGTTTATCTGCGGCGTCGTATTTAATAAAAGAAAGGGGCATTCATGCTCAGTATTAAGACACTAAAAGAGAAGTTGACGATCGGAAGTCGAAAGAAAAAAGAGATCCTGATCAACATCGAGCCGCTCGAAACACGGGTGGTTGTGCTGGATGAAGGACGTCTCGATAATTTCCACATCGAACGCTCAGAAGAAAACAGGTTGGTCGGCAGTATTTTTAAAGGGAAAATCCAGAATCTGGAAGACGGTCTTCAAGCGGCCTTTGTCGATATCGGCATGCAGAAAAACGCCTTCATCCATTACTGGGATATGATTCCGGAAGATGCCGCGCGGCTTGAAGAACAGGAAGGGAACCGGAACAGCGCACGCCGCCGCCGTAAATTCTCACCCGGTGAGATGTCCAAGAAATTTCCGATCGGATCGGAAATCGTTGTGCAGGTCACCAAAGACGCCATCGGCACCAAAGGTCCGCGCGTTACCGCCAACCTCAGCGTTCCCGGTCGCTATCTGGTGATGATGCCCGGTACCGGCCTCAAGGGAATTTCCAAGAAAATCGGCGATGTCAAAGAACGCACCCGGTTGAAAAAAATACTGGCCCGTCTTCCGATTCCTGAAACCATCGGCATCATCGTCCGCACCGCTGGCTCTGGCACACGCAAGACCAGTTTTGTGCGCGATGCCCGCACCTTGATTGAGATTTGGAAAGAAATCGACAGCGGCATGCGGGAAAAAGCGGCGCCGTGCGTCTTGTATCAGGAACCGCATCTGGCTGAACGCGTGGTACGCGATTACCTCACGGAAGATATCGACCGCGTGTTTGTCGATGATCGGGAAGCCTATGAAATGATTCGCAAAATGATCGCCAAGTATTCGCGCCGGTCCCGCAACTGGGTGCAACTCTACGGCGGTGAAGAACCGATGTTCGATTACTTTGAGGTCGAAAAGCAGATTGAATCTGTTTTTCGCCGCAAGGTTTGGCTCAAGTCCGGTGCCTATTTGATCTTTGACGAGACCGAAGCGCTCGTCGCGGTTGATGTTAACACCGGACGTCATAAAGGCGGCAAGACGGCCGAGGAGTCTATTCTATCCGTGAACACTGAAGCCGCCGAAGAAGTGGCTCGCCAGTTGCGTCTGCGCAACGTCGGCGGTCTGGTCGTCATCGACTTCATTGATATGAAGAGTAAGCGTGACCAGAACGCGGTTTACAAGACCCTGAAGGATGCGCTTCGCGAAGACCGCGCTCGGACAAACGTTCTGCCGATCTCTCAGCTGGGCTTGCTTGAAATGACCCGTCAGCGGTTTGAGGAAAGCGTTTACACCACCACGTACGTCGAATGTGACTACTGCGCCGGTCGTGGCCGCGTGAAATCCGCGCTGACCATGAGCGTTGCTATTCAGCGCCGTCTTTCAGCCGCTCTGCGCAAAGACCGCAAGGGAACGCATTCCATGAAAATCACCGTGAATCCGGCGGTGCTTGATCGCCTGCGTCGTGAAGATGAGCAAACCCTCATTGAAATGGAGAAAAAGTTCCAGGGTCATTTGACCTTTGTTTCTGACCCGCACCTCCACATGGAAGCTTTCACCATTACAAACGAGCAGACTCACCAGATTGTCTATTCCAGCATGGATAGCGAAAAGTAGGAAACGTTCGCTTCCCATAGAAAAGGCGCCGGGGTTCCGGCGCCTTTTTTCATAGGGGAACAGCACGAATTATTTTTGGGTGTCGGAGTTTTTGGTTTTCTTGGCTGACCGCTTGACCCGTTTCGCGGCATCCATAACTTTTTTCGTTGAATGGGCTACGGCATCGATCGCAATTTCAGTGGAGGAGGTCACAACTCCTTTGGCTTTGCCGAACGTGGAGATAATGGCTCCGTTAAATCCGTAAATTTCGCGGGCCATCCGCAACGGATTTGCAATGAAGATATGCGAAAGCGCTTTCACGACCGTCATATCGGTTTCCACGCTCTTCAGTTTTTTTGACATCGGTAAAGCGACCAGCCAGATAAGCACCGCATGCAGAATGAGCAGTACGTGCAGATAGTCGAAGGGCATGCCATGGTGAAGGGTGAGCGGAATCGGATGAAGTTCCAATATATCCTTAATCTGTCCGGCTATAAGAGGTGCCGCGCAGGCGACGGCCCCGATCAAAAACCAGTGCACCGCCATAGCGATGGTTCGCCCGTCGCGGGGAACAATCGAAGTGAGCATATTGAACTGATACATGCTGACGGACATATACACACTGCCGCCCAGCAGAGAATTGATAATAATCAGCAAAACGAAACGCGGGATCGTAAACGAGTCTGCAAAAGGAACCGTCAGCGTGATGGATGAATGATCGAGGAAAAACCACGTGGCGCTGAAAAGGGGCGATAAGAGCAGCATGACAATACCGAACGTGCGGAGTCCGGCCCGCTGAATCAGTTTTCCGGCATAAAAACTGGTTCCGATGGACCCAAGCATTCCCGCCATCTGAATCCAAGAAAGATGCTGGTAGAGCGCTTGGAATTGTTGTTTCAGGTAAACCATGGTGAATGGGGTTATCAAGCCAAGGCCAAAAAACCAGACGCACATGACTAGGGTAAATGTTCGGAAATTCCGGTCGCGCAAAGGATGGATCAATCGTTCGAAAAGCGGCGTATCAGGCTTGCTTGGTGTAGAAGCTGGTTCTGGAACGCGGGCCTGAATAAGGATATCCGCGCAACCGACGATCGCACCCAGCAGTAGAACCACGCCAAATCCGGTCGTCACCCCTTTTGGAAAACGGTCCAAAAACCAGCCGACTGCGCCGATCGTGAAGAGCATGGCGGAGGTGCAAACTCCTTGCCGGATGCTCCAGAAACGGCTTCGTTCTGACTCAGGAATAAGATTTGCCATCCAGTTCCACCAGGCGGCCGCACTGCTCTGAATCAGCAGAGCGCTCATACCAACAACAATCAAAGTGCCGCCGACAATAGACTGCGCGGACCCCTTCCAGAACAACAGTAACAGCGCAGGGATGAACCATACCAGGCGGGCGATCAAGGTCGTCGCAACCCAAAACCGTTTACTATAAACCATCCGGTCGGCTAGCAGTGAGCCGGGAATCTGGAACAACATCGCCATCTGATTCAGCGTCGAAAGCATTCCGATCATCACACCGCTTGCGCCAAGCGCCTCCATCATCATGGTCATCGGCAGGCCCTGAGTAATGCCAAACCAAATCATCGCGAAGCAGGCGGCTGCAATGTTGGCGCGCAGTCCGGTGCGAACCTGCTGTTCGGTGAATTCCGGCGGGTTATTTATAATCTGATCGTTATCCATTTTTCCGGTTCCAGGCGGCAATGCATTCGTCGATGCTCAATTCATAATGTCGGTTGCAAAATTGGCAGTTAATTTTCACCGGCTCTTTTTTTTGCACCAGTTCCATCCGTTCAGGAATCGGCAATGTGCGGACTACCGCCTCCATTTTTTCGTGATTGCATGAGCAGATGAATCGTGGCGAAGGGCCGGATTCTACATGCAGACCGGAAAATTCGGATTCACCATTCGTTAACAATTCCACGAGCGCATTGACCGTTGTTTCGCCGCCGAGCCGATTCCGGAAGTCCTGGCTGTCCATCCGGCGGCGAATGCGGTCGAACCGCTCGAGGTCAGTTCCGGGTAAAGCCTGAATCATCCAGCCCTGACAGAGCCGCACCGGATTTTCCGGATCAGAATTAAATCCGATCATCACATTTAAACCGGTTTCAATCTGATCGCTGATGCAGTGGTAATACGCCAGATCTTTGGCGACATCGTGAAGCGGAATCGGCGCGGTTCCCGAATTCAGGATTTTTCCCGCTTCCGACCGCACAATCTGCAGGTCGCCGAGCTCGCCGTAAAGTTCGTCCGGATTATCTTCTGTAAGATTCAGTTGCGGCGGAGAGATGAAGCCGCGCACTGAGCCGTCTTGACCGGCATCCGCCAGCACGGTTCGCAGAACTCCTTTGTACTTCCAGCAGACATTCAACCGCTGCTTTTCCGGCAAAATCGCCGCGCTCAACAGCGCGCCGGTCAACGCACGGCCAAGAATATGTGCCGCCACCGGATCGCAGTTATGCAGTAGAACAATCTCGTTCACAGCTTTTGTCGTCACCGCATACGTGAAGGCAATGTCCAGTCCTTTAAAGTGTCCTTTGATCAGCAAATCGTTCACGGCTTTTCCTTATGTTTCAAAGCCGGAGAGGGTAGGAAACTGTTCGTGAATCTGCAAGGACTGTTCATTTCGTGATTTCACTTCCCGGCGGTTCGCCGTATTCTGCGAACCATGAATTTTGAACGAAAAAGCGGAATTTTACTCCATATTATCTCTCTGCCGGGGCGCTGGGGAATGGGCGAACTCGGCCCGCAGGCGCGGAACTTCGGAACGTTTCTTTCGGAAGCCGGGCAGAAACTCTGGCAAATTCTGCCGACAGGGCCGGTCGGTTACGGATATTCGCCATACTCGTCGCTTTCCGCTTTCGCCGGAAACCATCTGCTGATCAGTTTTGACGAACTGATTGCTGACGGTCTGCTGACGGAAAAGCATCTAAAAAACTTTCCACAGTTTGACCCGCACCGGATTGATTTTCACGCGGTGATTTCGGCACGCGAAAAAATCCTGTTCCGCATGGCTGACCGGTTTGAGCCGGATGCCGACTTCACCGCTTTTTGCGTGCGCGAAGCCGACTGGCTTTCGGACTACGCTTTGTTCATGGCGATTCGTGAAGCGCAGAAAAACCGTCCGTGGACGGAATGGCCGGACGGATTGCGCGACCGCGATTTCCAAGCATTGGAAAAAGCGGAGACCCAGCTGGCGAAAAAAATCCGCCGCCACGAGATCTTGCAGTATCTGTTTTCCAAGCATTGGAAAAAAACGGCTGAATTTTTCCAAACCTTGGACGTTTCGATCATCGGCGACATTCCGATTTTCGTGGCGGGCGATTCCGCCGATGTCTGGGCGAACCGCGAACTGTTTTCTCTAAACGATGACGGTTCGCCGACGGTGGTGGCGGGCGTTCCTCCGGACTATTTTTCGGCCACTGGTCAGCGCTGGGGAAATCCGCTCTATGACTGGAAAGCGCACTTCGAAACAGGTTGCAAGTGGTGGACGCGCCGGATGCGCCGGATGCTTGAGATGACCGACATTGTCCGGATCGACCATTTTCGCGGCTTTGAAGCCTACTGGGAAATTCCGGCGGCTGAGCCGACGGCGATTCACGGCCGCTGGGTGAAAGGGCCGGGGCTGGAATTTTTCCAGACCTTGGAAAACGGCTTGCGGCGCAGTTTTGGAAAGACGTTCCGGCTGGCGGAACATGTGATTGCTGAAAACCTCGGCGTTATCACCGACGAAGTGGAGGCCTTGCGCGAAACCTGCGGTTTCCCCGGTATGTGGGTTTTGCAGTTCCGCTTTGGTGCCGAGCCGATGGCGCGTCCGGGTTACCGTCCGGAAGGCGTTGAGAAAAACTGGGCGGTTTATACCGGAACGCATGATAACGACACGACGGAAAGCTGGTTCCAGAGTTTGGACGACGCTGAAAAGCATCGCGTCCGAATCTGCGCCGGTGACGGTTCGGTTCATCGCTGTGTGGCTGAACTGGCGCTGAGCGCCCCGGCTAAGTGGGCGGTTCTGCCGATGCAGGACGTGCTTGGACTTTCCGGCGAGGCGAGAATGAACACGCCCGGCACCACGCAGGGGAATTGGGGTTGGCGCTTTTCGGAGGATATGATAAGCCCTGACACCGTCTGCTGGCTTCGGGATGCCGTGCGGAAAAATGGGCGATAGGAAGGCTATTTATATGGAAACCAATAATTTTTTAGATTGTCTGCAATTTCTGTTTTTCATACTGGCCGGTTTTATTGGCGGACGGTTTGTAAAATATTTCTGCGAGCAGGCCAGCAGTAAAGTGAAGGTGGGCCAGACCAGTTTGCGCCGGGCTTCACTGCTCCTCGCTGGCCGCACTGCGACATTTCCCGTGATGCTGATCGGTGTTTGTCTGGCATTGCATTCGATTGTTATTCCGGCTGACCTACAAGGCACTCTCGGCGATGTCACTGCGGTGTTAATCACGATCGGGGTGACGTATGTGATTTATCAAATGGCGGGGCTTGTTAACCACTGGTTGCGGCACCTGACCTCGAAAGCGCAGACGACATTGGACGACATGATGGTTCCGATGGTTCGCAAGACGCTACGAGTGATTACTGTGATTCTCGGTCTGGTTCAGATCGCCCAGCAGTTGAGCGATAAGCCGATCACGTCGATTCTAGCCGGACTTGGCGTTGGCGGTCTGGCCATTGCGCTGGCCGCACAGGATACGATCAAAAACTTTTTCGGCTCGCTGGTGATCTTCGGCGATCATCCCTTTCAATTGGGCGACCGGATTGTGGTGGAGGCGATTGATGGAACCGTCGAGGAAGTTGGCATGCGTTCAACGCGCATCCGCACGTTGGACGGGCATCTGGTGACCATTCCCAACGGAGACTTGGCCAATAAGAGTATCCGCAACATTTCCAGACGGCCCTACATCAAGCGTACCGCCAATCTGATGATTGCCTGCGACACTCCAGCTGAAAAAGTGGAGCGTGCGATTCTGATCATCAAAGAGGAGTTGACTCGCGCAAAGGAAAAGATGCATCCCGATTTCCCGCCACAGGTCTATTTTAACGAAATCACCGTGACCTCTTTGAATCTTTTGGTGACCTACTGGTTTGCGCCGCCGGACTACGCGGCATTTTCTGAATTTGATCAGGCGTTCAATTTGGCCGTTCTGCGGCGATTCTGCGAGGAAGGTATAGAATTCGCCGCTCCGGCTCTGGCGGGCAGACCAAATCGTTCAAGTTAATTTCCCGCTGATTTGGTGATTTGAACCCCAGCGTTTTTGGTCAGAAGATTCGCCAGATCAGCGGCGATATTGAACGTTTCATCAAGGATCGGGTCTTCTTTGCCGGGTTTATTGCCGCCTTCGTCCTGAAGTTTTTCGATCTCTTTTTCGGCGACAATTTCCCCGACGCGGTCGGAAACTTTTAGAGACACATTCGGATTTTCGATCCGTTTGCGGATACGGTCGCGCTGAGCCAGAAACGTGGTGAATGCCGGGTTGCCCATTCTGCGGACTTCCGAACGGCTGCGCAGGTCGGGTATCGATGGCTTGACCGACTCCGGCCAAGGGCGGAAGTAGGCGCCGCGCACTTGCGACCAAGGCAGGGCATGCGGCAGATATTCTTCGCCGATTTCGAGAGAGTCGTAAAGCGAGGGAAGCACAACGTCAGGCACAACGCCTTTCAGTTGCGTGGAGCCTCCAGCAATGCGGTAGAAGCTGGCGGTAGTCACTTTGATGGAACCGAGATCGTCCGTGAAGTTTGAAAGAGGATAGACAGTCTGCACAGTGCCTTTCCCGTGTGTTTTGCTGTCGCCGACAATCAACGCTCGGCCATAGTCCTGCAAAGCCGCCGCGACAATTTCTGATGCGGATGCGCTAACCCGATTGACGAGCACAACGAGCGGCCCGTTGTAAACGATCTCGGGGTTGCTGTCGGGAAGCACGGCCACACCGCGCTGTTCACGAACTTGCACAATAGGCCCGACCGGAATGAACAGTCCTGCGATTTCAATGGCCTCAGCCAAAGATCCGCCTCCGTTATTGCGCAGATCAAAAATTACGCCGTCCAGCCGGTTTGTCGCAAATTCAGTGAGAATACGGCGGACATCCGTCGAGGCGCGGCGGGCTTCGGCATCCCCTTTGCGGGTGGCTTCAAAATCGGCATAGAATTCGGGCAGAGTGAGCAGGCCGATGCGATAGGGTGCGCCGTTTGTGCCGGAGAAATCCCGTATTTCGCCTTTGGCGGCCTGCGCTTCCAGCTTCACTTCGGCGCGGATGAGGTCGATGGTTTTGGTGCGCGTTCCGGCGGCGTCTTCGGCCGGAATGACTGTGAGTACAACTTTGGTTCCTTTTTCGCCGCGAATAATGCGTACTGCTTTGCTCAGCGGCCAGTAGAGAATACTGACAGCTTCGGAATTCCCCTGTGCGACGGCGATGATTTTGTCGCCGGGTTTAAGTCGTCCGTCCTGCTCAGCCGGACCTCCTGCGATGAGTTTTTCGATTTTAGCAGCTCCGTCTTCGCTTCGAAGTGTTGCTCCGATGCCGACCAGTGAGAGGCTCATGTTAATGTCGAAGTCCTCGACGCCGCGCGGAGAAAGGTAGTCGCTGTGCGGGTCATAACTGTGGGTGAACGCGCTTAGATAGCGTTCCAGAACGGTTTCTTTGTCGAAATTATTTTCAATCAGCAGTTGATACTGTTTATAGCGTTCACGAACTGCTTCTGCGGGTGTGGGAGCAGGGCTTTTTGTTTCGGAGACCGCATTGGTGGATTCCAATTTTTTTTCATTAAGGCCTGCCTCAATGGCTGCTTCCCGGGCAACGTAGTCATTTTTAACCCGTTTGCGCCATAACTCATTCCACTCGGCTTTATCCGTTGCCCAAGGAGCGGTATCACGTTTCCAATGGTAGGTTTCAGCCTGATTGAGATCAAAGCCGCTGTCGAGCAACCGATTCACGTATGCAATACGATCAGCGACCCGTTTTTTAAAGCGTTCGAATACGGTCTGGGCAAACTCCGTGTCACCAGCGGCGACCTGATTATCCAGATTGGTAGCCTGCAGCTGGAATTCGGCGATATCCGACATCAGGAAGAAAGCGTGTTCATAGTCCAGCGTGTCAATGAACAGCATGAGTGCGTTGGTCGAAATCGAATCATCGAACTCATTCCGGTTGAGATGGGTATGCGGCAGACGGTCGGCCACCCGCGAGGCGATCCGTTGGGTCGGGAGTGTATCCTGTTGAGCCGACGACTTTGCGGCGGCTGGCGCTTCGGGCTTTCCGCATCCAGCTAAAACGGCGGTAAGCAGCAACAGATAGATCGGGTGTTTACGCATAGCCCGTCCCTTTTACCACAACCGCTCGACGAAACAAGCGCCGCTTCATTGAGTTTACCTCATTTTTGGTTTTATCCTGCCGCCTCCAGCCGCTACTCTGCGGTGTGATTTTTAACCGGAGGAATTTGATGCTCACAAAACGTTCCGAATGGAAAGAGCTTTCCAAACATTGGAAAAAAACCGAGTTGAAACATCTTCGCGAGCTTTTTGCCGCCGATCCTCACCGCGCTAAAACATTTTCAATGAGAGCCTGCGATCTATTCTTAGACTATTCCAAAAATCGGATCACCGAAGAAACTCTCTGTCTGCTTGTCGATCTAGCCGATGTGACCGAACTGCGCGAAAAGATCGAAGCCATGTTCACCGGAGAAAAAATCAACCGGACAGAAAACCGCGCGGTTCTGCATGCCGCATTGCGTTCTCCGCGCGGCACGAAGGTTCTGGTGGACGGCAAGGATGTCATACCGGGTGTTCATGATGTGCTCGACCGAATGGCGGCGTTTTCAAACCGTATCCGTTCCGGAGATTGGAAGGGCCATACCGGCAAGCCGATTAAAAACATCGTGAACATTGGGATCGGCGGTTCAGACCTTGGCCCTGCGATGGCTTGCGAAGCTCTCAAGCCGTACACTCAGCGGAACCTGACGTTCCGTTTTGTTTCCAACATGGATGCGACTCATCTCGCCGAAGCCGTGCGCGATCTGAACCCGGAGGAAACTCTTTTTATCGTCGCATCCAAAACCTTTACAACGCAGGAAACCATGACCAATGCCGAAACGGCGCGGACATGGTTGCTGGCGGAGTTGAAAGACAAGTCCGCTGTTGCCAAACATTTCGTGGCGCTTTCCACCAACACAGCAGAAGTTTCAAAGTTCGGAATTGATACCGCCAATATGTTCGGCTTCTGGGACTGGGTCGGCGGGCGTTATTCACTCTGTTCCGCCATCGGACTGCCTGTGATGATCGCCGTCGGCCCGGAAAACTTCCGTAAAATGCTGGCGGGCTTTCATGCGATGGACTGCCATTTCCGCACTGCACCGTTTGAAGAAAACATGCCAGTGATCCTTGCGTTGATCGGCCTCTGGTACAACAACTTCTTCAACGCCGAAACACAGGCGATTTTACCGTACGATCAATACTTGAGTCGCTTCGCCGCTTACTTCCAGCAGGGCGATATGGAATCTAACGGCAAGTCCGTCACGCAGGACGGCAAGCGCGTCGAATGGCAGACCGGTCCGATCATCTGGGGCGAACCCGGCACCAACGGACAGCACGCTTTTTATCAACTGATCCATCAGGGGACCAAACTGATTCCATGCGACTTCATCGGCTTTGCGAAATCGCACAATCCGCTCGGCGACCACCACGTCAAGCTGATGGCCAACTTTTTCGCGCAAACCAAAGCGCTCGCCTTCGGCAAAACCGCCGAAGAGCTGAAAGCCGAGAAAACTCCGGATGATCTGATTCCGTACAAAACCTTCGAAGGCAACCGTCCGACCAACACCATCATGGCGGAAAAACTGACACCCGAAGTGCTTGGCCAGCTCATTGCCCTCTATGAACACAAAATTTTTGTACAAGGCATGATCTGGGATGTTTATTCGTTCGACCAGTGGGGTGTCCAACTCGGAAAAGTTCTGGCCTCCGCCATTCTGCCGGAACTGGAAAGAGGCTCCAAATTAAAGTACGACAGTTCGACGAATCAGCTGATTGAATGGTTCCGTGCGCACCGGTGATCATAGCTTGAATTCAGGGCGCGTTCTGGAATAATGACGACCCAATTTTTGAGAGGAGTTCCATGGAAAACTTTACCCCTAGAGCACAGCGTGTGCTACATCTGGCCCGCAAGGAAGCCGAGCAGTTCAACCATAACTATGTCGGCACCGAGCATATTCTGCTTGGGCTTGTTGCGCTTGGAAGCGGTGTGGCGGTCAGCGCACTTCAATCGCTCGGCGTGGATTTACAATCTCTTCACCTCGAGGTCGAAAAAGCTGTCGGCACCGGTGCAGATACGAAAACGGCCGGAAATATTCCGTTTACGCCTCGAGCCAAAAAGGTGCTGGCGCTGGCCAGCAGTGAAGCGCGCTCGCTGAATCACAGCTATGTCGGCACGGAGCATATTCTGCTCGGATTGCTTCGCGAAGGCGAAGGGATCGCCGCCCGCGTGCTCGAAAATATGGGCGTTGATCTGGAAGAGGCCCGCGAGGAGATCATGACCATGCTTGATCCGGATTATGACGGCTCAATGGAAGTGAACGAAGAAGAGGCTCCGCCGTACGGTGGCGCGCAACAGAAAGCCGCCGACGGTCAGGCGATTAAAACGCCAGCGCTTAACGCCTTTGGCCGCGATCTCACTGAAATGGCGAAAAAGGGCGAGCTCGACCCAGTGATCGGTCGTAAAAATGAAATTGAGCGCGTGATTCAGATTCTCTGCCGCCGCACAAAGAATAATCCGGTACTTCTCGGTGAAGCCGGAGTCGGGAAAACTGCGATTGCCGAAGGGTTGGCTCAATCCATCGCCGATGGGACGGTTCCTCAACTGCTGGCGGATAAAAAAGTGGTGACGCTGGATCTTGCGCTGATGGTGGCGGGTACCAAATACCGCGGACAGTTCGAGGAGCGTATCAAAGCGGTTATGGATGAAATCCGTAAAACGAAAAATGTTCTGCTGTTTCTCGACGAAATGCACACGATTGTCGGGGCCGGTTCCGCCGAAGGAACAATGGATGCCGCCAATATTATTAAGCCCGCGTTGTCGCGCGGCGAGTTGCAGTGTATCGGCGCAACCACGCTTCATGAGTACCGGAAGTCGATTGAGAAAGATGCCGCGCTTGAACGGCGTTTCCAGACCGTGATTGTCAACGAGCCGACTGTTGAAGAGACGGTGCAGATTCTCAAAGGACTGCGCCCGAAATACGAGGAGCATCATCACACCAAGATCAGCGACGCCGCTCTTGAAGCCGCGGTGAAACTTTCTTCGCGGTATCTGCCGGCTCGGTTTCTTCCGGATAAGGCGATCGACTTGATCGACGAAGCGGGTGCGCGCAGTCACATCGCCAATATGGTCAAGCCTCCGGAATTCCAGGAAATCCGGCAACGTCTGCTTGAGTCGCAGAATAAAAAAGACACCGCCATTCGCGAACAGAAATTTGAAGAGGCCGCCGCCATGCGCGATGCCGAACGTAAGGCGAAGGAAGAGCTGGATGCCGCCATGAAGACGTGGGAATCCGCGCAGAAGGAAAATCTTTCGCTGGTTGATGAGGAAGAAATCCGCATCATCGTTTCAAAATGGACCGGTGTGCCGGTTGATAAAATGGGCGAACAGGCGCTTGCGAAACTTCTCCAAATGGAAGCGCAGATTGAGAAGAGCGTTATTGGACAGCACGAGGCCGTTTCGGCAATCAGCCGTGCATTGCGCCGTTCACGCGCGGAACTCAAGGATCCCCGTCGTCCAATCGGCTCGTTTGCTTTTCTCGGACCGACCGGTGTTGGTAAGACGATGTTGGCCAAGGAGCTGGCGCGCTTTATGTTCGACGATCCCGATGCGTTGATTCAGATCGACATGTCTGAATACATGGAAAAATTCTCTTCGTCGCGTCTAGTTGGCTCGCCGCCCGGTTATGTAGGGCACGAAGAAGGCGGACAGTTGACGGAGCGGGTACGCCGCCGTCCGTATTCTGTTGTGCTGTTTGACGAGGTTGAGAAGGCGCATCCGGATGTGATGCATATGCTTTTACAAATTCTGGAAGAGGGCCGTCTGACCGACAGTCTCGGACGCAGTGTCGATTTCCGGAACACGATTATCATCATGACGTCCAACGTCGGAGCCACGCATATTTCCAAAGGCGGACTGGGCTTTGCGCCGGATCGTGAAGAGAATGATTATGAGAAGCTTAAATTGGTTATGATGGCCGCCTGCAAGGAGACGTTTAAGCCGGAGCTGGTCAATCGTCTCGACGATATCATTGTTTTCCGCCAGTTGAACGAGAAGGATATTGAAGTGATCCTTGCTCTGGAAATCGCCCGTGTGCAGGAGCGTGTGTCGGCCCGAAAAATCACGATTGATTTATCGAAAGAGGCCAAACAGTTCCTTATCAAAAAAGGATTCGACAAGGCCTACGGCGCGCGTCAACTGCGCCGTTCAGTCGAGCGCAACCTCGAAGACCCGTTGGCCGAAGCGATTTTGCGCGGCGAAGTCAGCAACGATAAACCGGTTGCGGTTGGCCTTGCCGAAGATAAGCTGACGTTTATTCAGAGCTAAGCGTTCCAACGTTTGGAAATCGACTCAGGCCCGAGGCGTGTGCAGGTGCAGGATGGCTTGCAGCTTTTCACGATGTATCGGCTTCGCCAGATAATCATTCATGCCGGCGGTGATGAATTTTTCGCGGTCACCTTTCATGGCGTGCGCCGTGAGGGCGATGATGGGAATCGCCCGGTCGTGTTTCCGGATTGCGGCTGTGGCCTGTAATCCGTCCATGATCGGCATTTGGATATCCATCAGGATCATGTCGTAAACGGGGCGCTGCTCCGGCGAGCTGGTTAGTCGAAGTTGATCTACGGCGGCTTGCCCGTTTTCGGCGATATCGATCAGGCAGCCTTCTTTTTCGAGCATCTTTACGGCGACCTTCCGGTTCAGCAGATTGTCTTCAACCAGCAGGATGCGCAGAGCATGCTCAAGTTTGGGGAGTAACGCAGATGCAGGCATCGTTTCGGCAGGCGTTTCGGTGATGAGCGGAACGGTTATCCGAAAAGAAAATATTGCACCGTTCCCCGGCTCGCTGGAGACGGTGATGTTGCCGCCCATTTTTTCCACAATCCGGCGTGAGATGGCGAGTCCGAGACCTGTTCCGCCGTATTGCCGGGTGTGGGAGCCATCCGCCTGCATGAATTCTTTAAAGATAATTTCCTGCGCGCTTTTGCTGATGCCGATTCCGGTGTCTTCGACATGAAATTCGAGTGTGCAGTCGGTCTGGGTTTTCCGTGCGCACAGTACAGAGACTTTGACGTGACCTTTGTGCGTGAACTTTATGGCGTTGGCGATCAGATTGATCAGCACCTGTCGCAGGCATCCTTCGTCGGTTTGAACCATTTCCGGGATATTGCTGTCCAAATCGACATGGAGGCTGATTCCTTTACTGCGCACGGCGGGTGTGAAAAATTTGTCGAGCTCGCGAAACAGAATTGAGATGCAAACCGGTTCTTCTTTCAGTTTGAATTTTCCGATCTCAATGCGCGACAGGTCGAGAATATCGTTGATGATGGACATCAGGTTTTTGGCGGAGAGCGCAATAGTTTGGATATAATCCGCCTGCTCAGCCGAGAGACTGGTGCCTTCCATAAGTTGAGTCATTCCGATGATACCATTCATGGGAGTACGGATTTCATGCGACATGTTGGCTAGAAACTCGCTTTTGCTCCGGCTGGCGTTTTCGGCATCCTCCTTGGCTATGCTGAGTTCTTCATGCAGGCGTTTGTCTTCGGTTTGCCGCTCATCCAGTCTCTGAATCATACTGTTGATTCCGCGTTCGAGAAGGCCGAGCTCATCGAGGGATCCGGTATTTTTAACGCGGGCTGTGTAGGTTCCTCCGGCAATCGTTTGCAGGCAGGTGACGGCGGAAGTAATGCGAGGCATCATCAGTCTGCGAACCAGAAAAACGCCAACGAATGTGGTCAACAGTATGCAGAACAGACCTCCGGTAAAAAACAGGACGGCGGTTTTCTTTTTTTCGAGCACCGACTGTTCTGTATTAATTTTCTGGTGAAGCACCCCCAGATATCTTCCTTCGGCGAACAGCGGGGTTGAAATATCCAGACAGGTAATGCCGTTTTCTGTCCGCCGGATGGTTATTGTTTCTTTGTCGCTGTTCGGATTAACCAATGGTGCCACGGAGCTGCTAAAGAGCCCTTCCTGATCTGGATCTGTGCAGTAGTGAATACGCCCATCACTGCGGCTGACTGAGGCGTAAATCACCTGCTCACCAATGAGTCCGGAAAGTGCTTTTTGATCGCGAACAGCACGGTAGGGTAGAATCTGTTGATTCATGAGTCGCCCCGGAATGCTGGCATTCGCAAGTAACTGCGCATCGATCTGTTTTGAAAAGAGCTGCGTGTAGTAAATACCCAGACCGGAAAAGCTGACGGACGAAACCAACAGAACGGTCAGCCCCAGCTTAAAAGCCAAAGAGTTCAAAGCGTCTTTAATCATGGTGAATTCCCTGTGACGGTTTTATAGGCTTCTTCAGCGGTCTGTTTTCCGCTCAGTAACGGGTAGAGATGTCCCATGATTTTCTGGACCGGAGAATCACCTTTTTTGAGCGCGAATACGTCCGGTCTGATTTCCCGTCCTGCGGATAGTCTTCGTTGGTAGGCTCCAAAAGGGTCGCCATTGTATTCCGGATCATACAGATTTCCGGCCAGTCCAGTCGGGTTCTTGGTGTAACGAACCCATTTTTCAGCGATTTCCGGGCGACTCCAAAACTGCATCAGCCGGATGCCGGCATCTCGATTCGGGCTGTTTTTCATCACGGCCCAGACCGGCATGAAACCTCCGGCATAGTAACGTTGCTTTTGGAACCCGGGCAATTGAGCCAAACGCAGTTTGGGTAGAAGTTGTGGATAGTCTTTCTGAATTAGATTATAGCGCCATGTCGGGTCGATCATGAACAGTGCCTTGTCATCCATCAGTAGACGGGCGGCATCCTGCCAGCCGCTTTCGGGATTGTTGTACAGAAGACAATGCGCACGGCCAAGCGATTCAAATGTATTCAGAATCTGCCTGAGCGCCTTGTCCGGTTCAGAAAGGTTTCCTGACAGGAATAGATTGTAGGCCAGCCGAGAAAATGAACCCGAGTGCTTGAAGTCAACAAACGTGGAAATTGGTTCCGCCGCCGTTCGGTTATATTCATCCACTTTCTGTGCGTAATAAACAAAGTCGTCTGCTGTCATTTCCTCTTCGCGGATATTCAGTCCCAGTTTTTCCGCCACCGCTGTGTTGTACCAGAGTGCATAGAAAAAGCCTTCGATATAAGGGCCGAC
>JADYZA010000206.1 GCA_020853375.1 Verrucomicrobiota bacterium
CACGATTCCGGCGAGCGCGGTGAACTCCTTGTCGGATGTATTGAACGTGAAAAGCGACGGCAGGCACGGCTCAATCGTATGGCCGAGTCCTTCAATGAACGCGCCGCCGCCCGTCGCCACCAGCAGCTTCCTGCAGGCGAACTGCTCTCCGCTTATCAGCTTAACGTTGAATCCGCCGTCAAACTTCCAAACCTTGGAAACTTCTGCATTAGTCCGGACGTTGATGCCGGTTTTGAGCAATGCGTTGATTACGTCTTCGGAGGTGTCGGAGAGCGGGAAAATACAACCGTCATCAAGCGTTACCAGCGGTACGCCATGTGATTCAAACCATTCGATGGTCTCTGCGGAGCCGAAACGGTGAAACGGGCCGATCAGTTCCGCGCCGCCGCGCGGATAGTTTTTCACGAACTCGCGGATATCGAAGCATTGATGTGTCAGATTACAGCGTCCGCCGCCGGAAACGCGCACCTTCGCCAGCGGACGCGCTCCCTTCTCAAGCACTAGAACATTCAGCTCCGGTGCATTTTCAGCCAGAACCGCTGCGGCGAACATTCCGGCCGCCCCGCCACCGACTATGATGATGTCTGAAGAGACCATTATATTTAGCGTCCATGAAACAGTCGGTCCGTGTAGTCCTTCAAGGTATGTCCGTCTCGCCGGACATCCTGATCAGCCGCCGGAATAAAGATAAAGTTCACCGCCACCCAGACAGCTACGGCGATCAGAATAACCGCCAGACATCCCAAGGGAAGTTTTATGAACTCTCTCATGCTCGGAGACTACCGCACACAGACGCCCAGTCACAAGAAGCACAAAAATAATTCAGCCAAAAACTCTTCCGATCACCGGAAATCGCGGGCGGTCTTAATAAATATGCGCAGATTCTCTTCCGGTGTCGTGGAAGGCAGGGCACAACCGCTGCTTAAAACAAATCCAGGTGTGTCGGAAAACAGTTCCAAAACCTTCTGAGTTTCCCGGCGCACATCCGCTGCTTTTCCTCGGGCAAGAATCCCGCTCGGATCTACATTCCCGAAAAAGCAGACGGGGGATTTTTTCAGCAACTCATGCGCCTTTTTAACATCCGTCTGGTAATCGAGTTCTATGGCATCGACTCTCATTGCGGCGAGCCGATCCAGAATTACGGTTGTGTCTCCGCAGATATGCAACAGGTATGGAACGCCGCAGGTATGCGCATAGTCAGCGACGCGGTTCTCATAAGGCATGGCAAACTTGGCATACATGGCTGGGGAAATCATCGACGGCCCTGCAGGACTGTCGCCTGTGCTGACCATATGAGCACCGGCACCCGCCATAAGCTTAACGAACTGACAGCTGACCTCAGTGCAGTATTCGAGCAGTTTATGAACGGATTCCTCACTATCTTCATCCACCAAATCCATCAGCCACTCCGCCGGAGTGCGCATCATGCTCGCCAATGAAAACGGAGCCTGATCCACATTGCCGCGCAGATACATCTCATCTCCAAAATGCGCCTTCAAAATCCGCATCGTTTCCAGCCATACCTGCAAATGCTCATTCAAACTGATATCCGGTATTTCGAGATCGGCAATTTTCTCGAGCGAATCGAGACATCCATGCTCGCAACGCGCCGGTGCGTCTTCGGGAAAATCCACCGAAACGCCGACTGCGCCCGCCAGCGTCGCTGTATCAATATCCATCAGAATCCCGTCCAGCTGGTATTTGTCAGAAAACCGGATCAGCGCATCTGCGGCTTTTACCGGATCAGTTCCATACTCTTTTTGGGTGTAACCAGCTTCTTTGGCCGCCACCATAAAGTTGTGCAACATGACCGGAACTTTGTCGGTTGCCTGACCTTTCAACGCAGCGCTTATTCTCTGAAATCCATTCATCATCGTACTCCTGTAGTAAGGTTATTGTTAAAAATCAAAAATCGGAATTTTATTCCGTTTTTCCGGTGCTCTCCAAAATCAGGGTGACAGGGCCGTCATTGACAAGGCTGACTGCCATATCAGCCTGAAAGATGCCGGTTTCGATGCGCGGACCTAGCTCACGAAGCCGTCCGACATATTCTTCGTAAAGCTCCAAGCCTTTCTCTGGTGAAGCGGCCTCGATGTAGCTGGGACGGTTTCCCTTTTTGCAGTCGCCGTAGAGAGTAAACTGGCTGACGGCGAGGATCGAGCCGCCAGTATCGAAAACGGAACGGTTCATTACGCCGCCCTCATCGTCAAAAATCCGCAGGTTGACGGTTTTCTTAGCGAGGAATGCGGCATCCGCAACGGTATCACCGTGCGACACGCCGACTAAAACGAGAAGGCCGCTTCCGATTTCGCCAACGGTTTTCCCGTCAACTTTTACGGATGCGGCCTTCACGCGCTGAACGACCAACCGCATCGACTTACTCTGTGGCGTGTGACACGCGGAATGTCGGCAGACGGTTGAGGGCTGCAGCCAGTTCGTAACGACGCGGACGAGCCAAATCGCCGCGCAGGTCGCGGGAAATGGTGCCAAGACCTTCACTACTGAGATCGCGGTCGATCATATCGAGCATTTCACGCAGCGGATACCCTTCCTGCATGTAGCGCAGTTTGGCGTAGTACAAAAGCAGGCCCAGCGTGAGGGTCTGACTTTCTTCGGCAATCTGCGGAACGCTATCAAGTTCAATCACAGAGCGGCCGAACTGAATCGCACTGAGATCAATCGCTTCGATGACGACATCTTTGCTGCCGACGGCGGCATCGATACTGCTCGGCATAATCCAGCGTGAGCGGCCAAGCATCGTGCCGAGATTGACACTCGCAGCTTCCGGCGGAAGAGCCAGATTAAGAGCCTTGGCCTCTTCGGTGATGTTAGTCACCTGAAAATCTTCAACTTTCAGGACGGTGTCGGCGAGCGGGATATATTCCGCCACAAGATTCTCACCACCGATGATGATTGAGATACCGAGTTCATCCACGATCTGACGGGCACGCTGAGCCAGCGAGGCGCGCGGCGTGGCGCCGAGCAACCCAGCCACGCGGGCATCCGTGGTCAGGAATGCGGGCGAGGACGTGTTTTCGTCGACAATCAGTACACGTGCGCCAACTTCGAGAGCTTCGATGGTCGCAGCCGCCTGCGAAATAAACGAGTCTGCAGAACGGGTGCTGTAGGATGCGGGATTCCCGCTCTCGGTTTCCGAGAGGAACGGGCTGATGTTGACTTCCTGCACACTACGGCCGCGGTCGGCGGCGATCTGAACCGCATCAGAAACGGTCACAACGGTTTCGCGTCCGTCGCCCGGAATATGATTGAACACACCAGCGGCGATGGCCGACATAAAATCTTTGCGTCCGTTAGCGGCGTCACCAAGAATAACGGTCAACCCGGCGGGAATGCCAAGTCCACCGATTTTTCCACTGTTTGGAACGTCGATTTCCGTGCGGGCCGCATCGGCGACTTCAAAGGGGGAAATGTGGTCATAATCGGGAAAATCGGCATCCTGTTCGCGGGCGAGCAAAGAGCCTTCGCCGACGAAGCTGACGAGGCCGAGCGTAGCCAAGGTCTGGCGGATCCGGTCGGCATCTTCCATGCCGTTAACAAACTCTTCGGCTTCAGCAAGGTCGAGGTTGCAACAGAAAATGCTGGAGCTGACGACTTCGGGAAGGTCTTCGAAAAACACCTTGCGGGCCATTTCACCATCCACGAGGCGTTCGCCGGTGGCATATACCTTGTAGGGAAGAGCAATGCGAATACGGGCATCAATGTATTCCTTGGTAACAATCACTGAAGTGCGCGGCAGAATTTTCTGTCCGGGTTCGGCGATAATGATGTTACGGCGGGCCCAGCCGCTTTCGTTGAAGCGGGCAATATGATCGGCGGAGGAGCAAAGACTGCGGGTGATATAGTCCTCCAGCGCGGTGCGGCGCACCGGAGAGTCGTAAAGGTGGCCAGGAAGTTCGGCAATTGACTGCGGAACGCGGATGTTGAAAACCGGATTTTCGCCGTCGCGGGCGATGTCAATTTTGGCGCACTTGATGACGTAACGGGCGAAGTCAAAATCGCCAAGCAACCGTTCATATTCGGCAAAAGGCTTCCCGTCGATTTCGGCGAGCAGGTTGTAAAACTCTTTTCTGTCTTTCATAGCGAAGCTTCCCGTTTTAGTGGTTAACAGTTCCCGTCTGCAAAAATGAGTCTGGATAGTAGAATTGCCCCCTGCCCCTGTCAAACCATTCTACCCTGCTATTACTTTACTAATAAACGGGTTGAGCTATCATCCGCAGCATGAACCCTCTTCAAAATCACCTACTCAGACATGCGGATGCCGTTAACGCAATGCTTGATGCACTTCTCCCTCCGGCGGGGGAACGTCCGGCAAAACTGCACGAGGCTATGCGTTACAGTATGTTCGCCGGCGGTAAGCGGTTGCGGCCAATCCTCTGCCTCTCAGCGTGCGAGGCGTGCGGCGGGACGCCGGAAAAAGCCATGCAGGCGGCCTGCGCACTGGAATTGCTTCACACCTACACCTTAATTCACGACGACCTGCCCGCGATGGACAACGATACCTTGCGGCGAGGACGCCCTACTTGTCACATCCAGTTCGATGAAGCGACTGCCATTCTGGCTGGCGACGCCTTGCTGACACTGGCCTTCGAGGTGCTTGCCAATGTTCCGAACATCGGAAGTGCGCTTGTTCTGGAACTGGCCGGCGCCACGGGCAGCCGCGGCGTGATCGGCGGACAGATGGAGGATATTGACGCCGAAGGAAAAACGCCCGACGCAAATCTCGTGGAATATATCCACCGCAATAAAACCGCCGCGCTGATCCGTGCGGCGTGCGTCATGGGCGGAATCTGCGCCGGTGCCGATTTCCAGACTCTGGAAAAACTGGCGGACTACGGCGAGAACATCGG
>JADYZA010000207.1 GCA_020853375.1 Verrucomicrobiota bacterium
GGCGGTCTTTGCGGTATTGCTGATTTGTACGGCCGCTTCGTTTTCGTCGCCGATCAATCAGGAATGGGTGATTCGCGGACGTGACCGTATCTGGTGGAAGTTTAAAGAAACATCCGACCTCGCCGTTTTGCAGAAGGTCGGCGCGGAACTGCGTGCTAAACTGGGAGAGGACGGTCTTCTGTTGACACAGGACACCTATTTGGCAATCGAAGCCGGAGCTCGTGTGCCTCAGGGCATGGAGATGGGCCCTTTTTCCTATTATCCCAGCATGTCCCGCACTCAGGCCGAAAAGCTGAATTTGATGAATGAAGAAATGATGCGCGAAACATTGACTCTGGCCCGCGGGCCGGTCGCGGCGATCAGCGGATACGGATTGACGATCCGGTCGCCGGAAATTGAAGAAATTTCTTCCAATGACCGGAAGGCTTTGCGAGGTATTTTAGAAACGGGTTATAAAAAGACGGGCGAGGTTCCAGGGTTTGGACAGGCGCATACCTTGCTGGAAATTTTTGAGCGTAAATGAAGCTTTCCATCGTCATTCCGGCGCATAACGAAGAACAGCGGCTCCCGCCGATGCTGGAAGTCTATGCCCGGTATTTTTCCGAAAAGTACGGCGACGAGGCCGAGCTGATCGTGGTTCCCAATTTTTGCGCTGATCGCACAGCCGAAGTCGCACGGTCAATCGGGTTTCGTTATCCGCAGGTGCGTGTGGTGGAAGAACTTAATCGCGTCGGTAAGGGCGGGGCGGTCATGATCGGCGCCAGAACCGCTGAAGGCGATCTGATTGGATTTGTCGATGCGGACGGAGCCACGCCGCCCGAAGCGTTTGACGATCTGGTGCATAAAATAAGTCTGGATGGGTGCATTATTGCTTCCCGCTGGATGAAGGGCTCGGATATGAGTCCGCCGCAACCTCTTTCGCGGCGCATGGCGTCACGTTGTTTTAACCTCATGGTGCGGATGCTGTTCGGCCTGAAACTGACCGACACCCAATGCGGGGCCAAACTCTTTCGGCGCGAGGTGATTCAGCCGGTATTGCGTAATCTAGGTGTGACGAGTTGGGCGTTTGATGTGGATATGCTGTTTCAGACGAAACGGTTGGGTGCCTCGATTCGCGAGATACCGACGGTCTGGCACGATGTGGCGGGTTCAAAAATCGAGATAGGCCGATCTTCGGTAAGCATGTTTGTGGCGCTGGTGCGGTTGAGAATGTTCTATTCGCCGTTGCGCTTCATGATCCCGGTCTTCAGCCGCCTTGCTGAACGGCTGTTGCATTACGCGGGATAAAAAAACGGCGCACTCGAAAGTGCGCCGTCTTCACGATATGAATCGCTGATTACCAGCGTGATTCACGACGTTCGCCACCACGGTCGCCGCCACGGTCACCACCGCGTCCGCCACCGAAGCCGCCGCCGCCACCGCTGCTACGACGTTCGCCTGCCGGTTTCGGCTGGGATTCGTTAACGCGGATTGCGCGCTGCATGAAGTCTGAACCATTCAGCGCTTCGATTGCAGCCTGGCCTTCGCTCTGGTCTGGCATTTCAACAAAGCCAAATCCTTTGGAGCGTCCCGACATACGGTCGAGAATGACACGGGCCGATGTGACCTTGCCATGCTGCTCAAAGAGTTCCTGCAGGTCAGGGTCTGTTGCCGAATAAGGCAGATTTCCTACGTAGATGTCCATCCGTTCTTTCCTCTCATGTGTCATACTCAACTCTATTTTCAACCAATTCGTAACCCATGACACAGGGTTTCTGAACCGATGCAACGTCCCTTTGGACGAACGCAACGAGGAAGATGCCACACCGCCTTGTAAAAAGAAACTCTTATTTTCCAGTGCTTTTGGGGGAGGAAAGTTGAAATTTTGACTGCCTCGAAAGCCGAATCCGGTCTATCGTACGCGACTTAAAGACCATGACGAATCTACGCTCCAAAACCACCGGACTGTTTGCGGATGAGCTGTTAAAACACACAGTCATTCTATTCGCCGGCATGATGGTCGTGCACATTTGCAATTTGGCTTATCAGATGGCCGTCAGTCGTGTTTTGCCGGAAGCTGAATATGCGCTGTTGGCGGCATTCCTTGGAGTGCTGGCCATGATAGGCTATCCGCTCTCCACGCTTACAGCTGGATTCAGTCACTACAGCAGCCTGCTCCGGCAGGAGGGTCGCGGCGGCGACGTAAAACGGCTTCTTCGGAAATGGCTGTTACTGACAGGTATTCCGGCTTTTCTGCTGGGCGCCGCTGTCGTGATGTTTAATAGGCCGATTGCGGGCTTTTTAAATCTAAACCGTTTCGCTCCCGTCATTATTGCCGGAGTCTTGTTCCCGGCTCTCTTCTGGCTTCCGGTTCTGACGGGGGCTGCGCAGGGCCTTCAGCTTTTTGGCTGGAGCTCCGCTTCAGCGAGTCTCGGCGCGTTGACACGCTTGGTTCTCGGCGCGGGCTTTGTCTGGTTTTTGTTTCCGGCCTGTGGCTGGGCGATGCTTGGGAACGGAGCAGGTATTTATGTGTCGGCGGCAGTATTGTTGATGGGAATGGTGTTTTTCCTGCGCAGCGAGTCGGCGACTGGAGTTCCTTTGCCGAGTTTGCGTTTTTACCTGTTACAAAGTTTCTTTGCGCAAGGCGCTTTTGCCGTTTTGATGACGGCGGATGTGGTTCTGGTTAAGCACTATCTGCCGCAAGAAACCGGTTTTGCCTACGCGGCCACGTTGGGACGGATTGTTTCGTTTATTTCAGCAGCTGTGGTTGTTGCAATGTTTCCCAAGGTTTCTTCTTCAAGTGGAACAACGGCAGAGCA
>JADYZA010000208.1 GCA_020853375.1 Verrucomicrobiota bacterium
GTGAAAACATACTTTTCTCCTTAATTTACCACAAAAAACACGAAGGCGAGCATGCTAGAGTCCGCCCCCGCCCTTGGCAAGCTTGAATCCCGCTGTTTACCAACTCGTCGCGAGTTCCATGGGCGGCATATCAATTAAGCCAGTGCTTTATCAATATCCGGAACAGCGGAGAGCAGTTTCTGTGTGTACGGGTGTCTAGGCTCATCGCAAATTTGATCGGACGTGCCGGTTTCGACAATTTCGCCCTTATACATGACGGCGATGCGGTCGCTCATATCGCGCACAACCGCCAGATCGTGGCCGATGAACAGATAGGACAGTCCTCGCTCTCGCTGGAGCCGCTTCAGAAGCTGAATAATGTCGGCCTGCACCGAAACATCAAGTGCCGAGACCGGCTCGTCGGCCACCAGCAGTTTCGGTTCCAGCGACAAAGCGCGGGCAATGCCGATCCGCTGGCGCTGTCCGCCGCTGAACTCGTGCGGATAGCGGTTCAGCCAGTCGGTCTTGAGGCCGACATCCTCAAACAGCGCGGCCACCCGTTCCCGCCGTGCGGCGCGGTTGGTGCCGATATGATGAACGAAAAGAACTTCTTCAATCGCCGAACCGACGCTCATACGCGGATTCAGAGAGCCGAACGGATCCTGGAAAACCATTTGTGCCTGACGGCGGAACTGTTTAAGCGCCGCGCCTTTCAGCGTGGTGACATCGTATCCGTTAAACGCAATCCGCCCCGCCGCCACCGGTTCCAAACACAGGATAGCGCGACCCAGCGAGCTTTTACCGCATCCGCTCTCACCAACGAGCCCTAGCGTTTCACCCGCCGCCAGCGACAGGCTGACACCGCGCACGGCTTCGAGTTCGCCGTAGCGGACGCTTACTTTATCGACGCTCAACAATTCGGTCATAGCAACCAATCAGCAACTGATCTGCGGAAGGTTTTCACTGTTTCTGAAATTCAAAAAGCTCGTTAATGCCTTTTTCGGCGAGTGCCATCATTTGAGCCATCTGCTCTTTGGTGAACGGTTCTTCTTCGGCGGTGCCCTGCACTTCGACGAGCTTGCCGGAGGCGGTCATGACGACGTTCATATCCACTTCCGCTTTCGAGTCTTCAACGTAGCAAAGATCGAGCAGCGGAATCCCTTTATGAATTCCGACGCTGACGGCGGCGAGCGCATCTTTGATCGGATCTTCTTTGAGCAGTTTTTCGGCAAGCAGGCGGTCAATGGCCATACGCAGCGCAACATAAGCGCCGGTGATGGATGCGGTGCGCGTTCCTCCGTCGGCCTGAATCACGTCGCAGTCGATGTAAAGCTGGCGGCGGCCCAGCTTCTTGAGGTCGATGACCGAGCGGAGCGCGCGGCCGATCAGCCGTTGAATTTCCATCGTGCGCCCGCCAAGCTTTCCGGCGGTCGCCTCGCGCTTGGCGCGGTCAGGTGTCGCGCTCGGAAGCATGGAATATTCGCAGGTCAGCCAGCCGCCTTCAACATTCTGCTGGCGCATCCAGCCGGGAACGTTTTCGTCGACGCTGACAGCGCAGATCACTTTGGTGTTACCCATCTCGACCAGCACGGAGGCTTTGGCGTTGATGGTGAAATCGCGGGTGAACTTGACCGGGCGCAACTGGTCAGGCTTCCGCCCGTCATAGCGCAGTTCGGCGACATTGATAAACTCTTCGAGGTTGATGCCGGTATTGATTTTATTGAACGGTTTTTTATCCATAAGTGCGCCCATTATCCCGATGCCAGCCCTGATTGCAACGGGGAAAACATGGGAATCGCCCACGAATCTGCACGAATGGATATGGTTTCAATTCGTGTTCATTCGTGCAGATTCGTGGGGAATATTTTCAGTTCCAACGTCCGGAAGCGTCCTGAACTTTATCTCCGGGATCGGCTTTTTCGCGCTGAACTCCGGCAAAAACCTTTTCGACTGTCGCCAGCGCTCCAGCTCCAAGTCGGTTCTGCTGAACAATCGTTTCGTAAACCAGCTTGCGGTCTTTATTTTCCGCAGCCACCAGCGCTTCGACCGGTTTCCCGCCGCCCAAGGCTTGAACATAACCACGATTGTTTTCGCCAACCTGTCCTTTGGCCTTCAGCGCTTTCAGCTCGGAAAAGCGGGACTTGCGTCCATCGAGAGCCGTCTTCACCGCCGGAGTCATTTCTTTGATGTCATACTTCGCCTGAGCCGGAGCTGTCGCCGCCGCCGCGCAAACCAACGCAAAAACCATTAACTGCTTTTTCATGAGTTCTCCTTATTTTCCGCCGCTGACATAATCTTCGATGCCGGAAGCCGTCTTTTCCAATCCCCGGATATCGATGGTGACGTGCGCATTGATGGTGATGGGACGGTTGGGATCACCCACCGCCTTAACCGTGCAACCGGCGCAAACCAGAAGCGCGGCCAATAACAAAAGATATTTCATCCATTTTCCTTTCATGCGAACCGCGCTCACTGCAAGGCAGTCTGCCAAGCCCGCCACAGCGAATCGATCCGCGTATCCACCCGTATCTCATGAGTCACATTCAGCTCCAGATTCGCCTCGCGGCTCTTGATTCCAATCAGCCCGCTCAACTGCTCCGGCGAATCGTTCTTCAGTGTAAACCGGAAAAATTCTACCGCAAGCTTTCCGCCGGAACGGATTAAAAAATCGATCCGCTTTTTCTGCGCCGAAGACGGCGGCAGATAGTCCGTAAGCGACGCCAGAAGCTCCGCTCCGATCGCCCCGCCCATGGGCATGTTCCAGGCCGTGTCAAAAACATCCACCCGGTTGCCGGTTCCGGCCACATGCAACTGACCGGACAACGTCCCGCCCAACTGCCGGAAAAATCCGCCTAGCGCCTGCTCCAGCTGGGCGCAATCGATGGAATTAAAGCTGAGAGCGGCATCATACCCGACGGGCGGCTTCAGCGTCGCCCGTCCGCCGCCGGACAGCGTTCCGCCGTAAACCGTGGCGGCCAGATTCGTCAACACCGCCGCCTGCTCGTTGCCGGAAAAATCCGCCTTAATTTCGGATGCCCGCAAATTTCCCTTGGAAACGTCGACAACAGAAACCGTTCCGGTGTACGCAAGACCGCTTCCGGAACGAATCAATCCCGTATGGCAGAAAGCCCCGCGGACACGAAGTTCGGCGCACGCCGCCTCGACATCGCGGGCCTCAATCGAAGCGGAATTCCCGGCCGACAAAAGATGAAGCGCGTCGGTGATCTCAAGCTGCCCAGCAAACAGCTGGACGGGAACCCCCTGCGCCAGAACTGTTGCGCGCACACCGCCCAACGTCCAGCTCGACGGAAAGGAATAGCGCAGAGAACCGATACTGAATTCCTGCACGTCCGGAGCGCGACGGCTCAGAACCTGCCGGACAACAAACTCCATCGCTCGCGGATTTGTCGCCACGGTCGCCAGCGTTCCGAAGAGCGCAAACAGCAGAACCAGAAACACAGCCAGAATAATTCGTAATGCCTTCATCTGTGCGGCCACCTTACCAGATTTCCAAGTATTGGACAGCGCGCAGTGCGCCAGAGGTCAGCGAGTGCCCGCCCGTTTTGCTATTTTTTCCGCCAGAATCGTATCGCCCTTCTGTTTCAAATACGGCAGGCAGCGTGTGAGCACCCGTTGGTCGGAGTCCGGAAGTTTCATGTATTCGCCTAGTGCGGACAAAAACTCCTTGTGGCGGTCGAGCCGCATATAAATGTTCATTGCGGTGCGCAGAATCGCTGGGTCCGGATACGGCATCCGCAGCGCCTGACTCAGAGCTTCCAGAGCCTGCTCCTGTTCACCATGGTGCAGGTACGTGAGAGCCATGCTTTCATAAACCCAGTAATTCTGCGGCTCCCACCGAAGAGCCTCGCTAAACGCCATCTCCGCCCCGGACAGGTCTCCGTCCAATCCGGACAGAATTCCGGCCATCCGGTAGAAAAGCGAACTGCGAAAGAGGGTTGATTCCGCCAGATCGAGGTAACGCCCGGCTTCTTTCAAATTACCCTGCGTGAGACATTGCACAGACAGCGCGGTGCATAATTCCCCTTTCAGAAAACTGACTTCGGGATAAAACGTGTTGATTCCGCCGTACCGCTCAACGCCGCGCAAAAGTCCGTCCAATGTCTGTA
>JADYZA010000209.1 GCA_020853375.1 Verrucomicrobiota bacterium
AATAAACCGGCTTCCACCAACGGAACGCTCCGAGCCGACTCCCCTGAAAACTTTATCGGCGACTCAACCCGCTGGTTGGTTTTTGAAGGCAACGGGAAAAGCTTGGTTTTCGACTTCAATCCAGAAGGTGTCCAAACGTATAGCGACTTCGGCCCGAACCGCATTCAAGGCTTGTGGACCGTTAAGAAGATTGGAGATTACGTCGAATTTTCCTTTGGGAGGAATTCTAGCCTCAGCGGCGGAACGCTAAGTAGTAAGTTAGTTATTTTTGAGGGAGGGTTTGATGACTACGTCAACTCTCATGCTTATCCCAAATATGCCTACTACAGCAAATTGCCCGTTACCCTGAACTTCTGCTTCGGTGCGCCAAAATATGGCGCCGGATTCATTCAGGCTGGTAATAAACCGTTTAACGAAAGCAAGGGCTTCGGTTGGAGTGGCGATGTCGAAGTGAATTCGATCCGCCCGTCCGGAGCACTTTACAGCGCCGCGCACGGCACAAAACCAGCTACATTCAAATGCGCAGTTCCTCAACCCGGTGTGTATTTAGTGACCGCAAGGGTCGGCACCGGCGAACAATCGGCAGGACCTTTCAGCGTCAGCGTTCCCGGGAAAGACATTGCTAAAGATATTACCGTTAGCCCGCAAACAGCAAAAACTGTCATTTGGCCGCAGTGGATAGAAAACGGCACCGCCGAATTCACGTTCAGCGGTAACTGGAGAATATCTTCAATCGCGCTGCAACTCCTGCAGCACGCGAAAGAAGACTATACCTTCCGCCGCGGCTTCTGGCGGATCAGTGATTTTTATGAGCCGTCCATCATGCTCAAAAACAGCTACCACGCGAAACCGCCGGAATTCAAAGTCGCCATCTCTGAAACTCCGTTACCGATGGCCGAAATAAAAGATACAGACAAGGCGGTTCCCCTGCCGACAAGCAGAACCTGCCTTCCAGATCAACAGAGTCCGGCAATGGCCTGGCGTTTCAATGCGAATATCGGGTCTATGGGCCCTGGCAACTGGGGGAATTTCGATGAGTTCAATACCAAGGAGTTGGTGCAGCGCCGTCTTAGTGAAATAGAAAAGTCAAAAATAGACACCATTCTCCTCAACGGAAATCACTCCCGCCACACCTTCCCTGATTTGGCGGAGCACACCGATCGTGAAATCAAACGAATCGTGACCGAGGCGCATCAGAAAAACATAAAAGTTATCGACCACATGGAATTAAACCTTCTTTGGAATATGGGAAGCGGCTTCCGCTACCTGACCGAACATACCGACTGGCTGGAAAGAACCGTGGATGATGGCGTCCCAACCACCGTCCTTTGCCCGGTTAAGCCGGCCTTCAAAAAACAGTTTTTTGATCGGTGGATTAAGCATATTAAGGATACCGGCATTGACGGGTTTATGATTGATGAAGAAACCTTTGCCGGAGCAGACTTTTGCGGTTGCGATGAATGCCGTCGGCAATTCCATGCAGCCACCGGTCTCACACTTCCGCTCGATGAAACATCGCCTCTGTTAAAAAACAAAGATTCCAACCTATGGAAGTCGTGGTTGAACTGGCGGATTAAAATCATCAGCGACTGGTGTGTGGAGCTGAAGGAACAAACTAAGCTGATCAATCCGAATCTAACCTTCATGCGCTACACCACCCATTATGGATTCTACAGCAATTATTCCACGCATGACGTCGGCGCCTCTCTTTCTGAAAATGCCCGCGGATGTGACTTTCTGGGAACAGAAATTATGAGCCGCAACGTGATGGAGTCCTGCCGCGGTGTCTATGCGTTCCGCAAATTGAAATACTCACTGCGCGAAGCCTACGGCAGTCCAATCTTCGGACTGGTCTATCCGCAAGGCTCCATGGGACTTGCCTATTTCGGCTGGGCGCTGAATAACATGAACAATCAAGCAACCTGGTTCATGGAGGAAATTTCACCCAAAGATGACGTGCCGGATTTCACCGCTTTCACCGGAAATATGGACCGGAGGCTGGCTGCGCCTGCGGCTGAAACCGCCATCCTGTTCTCAACACAGAGCCGCGACTGGGCAAAAATGTTGCCTTATTATGTGGACCCATTCGGCTTCTGTCAGACGATGAACGATCTGCACCGTCAATATACTGTGCTGATCGAACCGTCATTAAATCAGGAAAAACTGCGGCAATATCAGACATTGATCGCTCCGAGCGCTTCCTCCCTGAGCGATGCGCAAATTGCCGAGATGCTGACCTTTGCAGAAAACGGCGGAACACTGGTTCTGACAGCCCATGCCGGAATGTTTGATGAAATGGGCAACGCCCGCGAAATCTGGCCTTTTGCGAAAGCGCTCGGAATCGCCAACCCCATTCCGACAAAATCGCTTTCCGGCGGAACGCTGAAACTCTCTGGCGGCAATAGTCAAACTGAGACTCAATCCGTGTTTTTCAAACTGACCCCGTCCGGAGAAAAAACAAAAGCTCTAGCCACCCTGAACGGAGAAACGGTCGGCGTTGAAACCCCATACGGAAAGGGCCGGATTTTCTATATCTCCGGACAGATTGGGCGACTGAATATGGAAGATGAGCGAACCTACACCCAAAAATGGACATTCACATGGGATCAGTCAGCCTATGAGCTCCAAAAGGAAGTGCTGAATACGATCCTCGGCGAAAG
>JADYZA010000210.1 GCA_020853375.1 Verrucomicrobiota bacterium
TGTTCACGATGCCGGAGTTCGGCTATTTCACGCTTCCGGATGAACTGACGACCGGAAGCAGCATTATGCCGCAGAAGAAAAATCCGGACGTGATCGAGCTGGTACGCGCGCGCGCCACACGGGTGAAGGCCTGCGAAATCGCTGTATTTGATCTGATCAAAGGTTCTCCCGGCGGTTACAACCGCGACCTGCAGGACGCCAAGGAACCTTTCATGGAAGGTATCGCCATGACCCGCGCGTGTCTGCGGGTTCTATCGCCATTTGTTCAGGCCATCCGCGTGAATAAAGAAAAACTTCTGGCCGGATTCACTCCGGATGTTTTTGCCACCGATCGCGCGCTGGAACTGGTCGGGCAGGGGATGCCGTTCCGTGATGCCTACCATCACGTCAAAGAAAACCTCGGCGAACTGGCGAACATCGATCCGGTGAAAGCGATCATGCAGAAAACGCACCTCGGCGCGCCGCTCGGCATCGATTGGGAACTGCTCAAAGACCGCGCCTCCGCCGTTACCGAAACTGTCCGCGAAGAGCGCAAGGCGATTGATGCCGCTGTCAAAAAGCTGATGAAATGAAAACGATCGTCTACTGGTTTTCGGGAACCGGCAATTCTCTGGCGGTTGCCAAGGAGCTGGCGAAATCGTGCGGCGATGCCAAACTGATTCCGATGGCGAAAGCGTTGAGAAATCCACCGCCGTCCGCCGAGCGCATCGGATTGGTTTTTCCGGTTTACTCATTCGGGCCGCCCGAACTTGTGGCGCGATTTGTTGCGAAACTGAATGCTTTGCCGGACGCCTATATTTTCGCGGTCGTAACCTATGCGGGTAACCAAGGTGGAGCACTGTCGATTGTCCGGCGGCTGTTGCAAAAGCGCGGGCTCGATCTGGCCGCTGGCTGGGGCGTGAAGATGCCGGAAAATTATCCACCGCTCGGCGGCGCACCGGCGGCGGAGAAGCAACAGGCAGTTAATGCGGCGGCAGATGAACAAATTGGTAAGATTGCCGCAGAGCTTCAGCAGTCGCCGCGCGGTAGCTATGCCCAATCATCGGCGGTCTGGCGGATGCTGAGCTGGGTGGCCTATCCGCTGTTTAAGAAAAGCGTGCCGCGCGCTGACCGGTTTTTCCACGCGGACAAAAAGTGCAACGGATGCTGTATCTGTACACGGATTTGTCCGGTGAATAATGTGGCGATGGTTGATGGTCGTCCGTCGTGGATGGGGCATTGCGAACAGTGTTTCGCCTGTTTTCATTGGTGTCCGCAGCAAGCGGTACAATATGGACGCTCCGCGAAACAGCACCGCTATCATCATCCGGACAGTTCGCTTGAGGATATGTTTCAGTGCGGCCCCGGTCAGGCTTGATGATCCGTTCGGTTTCCCGTACTCTCGCCCCCATGCAAGCGATCAGTCAGATACTTTTCGATGAGGCGGTTTCGGCCGTTAAAAGTGCGTGGCCGTCCGCCGCGCCGAAACTTGGCATCATCCTCGGTTCCGGTTGGGGCGGCGCGATTGAGGATTTTTCCGTCAAGTCCTCTCTCTCGTATGAAAAAATTCCGAACTTTGGAAAAGCCGGAGCGCCGGGACATGCCGGTCGGCTTCTCCATGCCGCGCACAACGGCGTGGAGCTTTTTATTTTTCAGGGCCGCCGTCATGTGTATGAGGGCGAAGGCTGGACACCGGTTGTTCTGCCAGTCTGGCTTCTGAAGCAGTTCGGCGCACAGGCGGTGCTGCTCACCAACGCATCGGGCGGTATTCGCGACGATCTGAACCCGGGCGCGCTGATGGCGATTGAAGACCATATTAATCTGCTGGGCGGCAATCCGCTCACCGGAGCGCATAATCCGGCGTTCGGCGAACGGTTTCCGGATCAGACGGAAGTGTATGACCGCGATCTCCGGCGATTGTTGATGGACGGAGGAGCCGATGCTTCCGGAATTTATATTGCAACTCCCGGCCCATCGTTCGAAACGCCCGCTGAAATTCGGGCGTTCCGTGCGCTCGGAGCCGATGCGGTAGGCATGTCCACTGTGCCGGAGGCGATTTTCGCTAATGCTCTCGGGCTTAGAGTTGCGGGGCTGTCCTGCGTTTGCAACCGGGCGGCGGGATTGGGCGACGGGAAACTGACCGCCGAAGAGGTGATCCTCGCGGCGGATGCTGCGATGCCGCGTATGCGGGCGGTTATCAGGGAATTTGTGGAGCGGTTTATCTGAACAAAGGAAAATCATGCGCGTATTAAATCAGCTGTTTGAAAACAACCGGAACTGGGCGAAAAAGATTGTCGAGATCGATCCTGATTTCTTCAAGAAACTGTCAAACCAGCAGGCTCCGGAATATTTATGGATCGGCTGCTCCGACAGCCGGGTTCCCGCCAACGAAATTATCGGGCTGGCGCCTGGCGAAGTTTTTGTCCACCGCAATATCGCCAACATGGTGATTCATACCGACATGAACTGCCTGTCGGTTTTGCAGTACGCCGTCGATTTTCTGCAGGTGAAACATATCATCGTTTGTGGACATTACGGCTGCGGCGGCGTGGAGGGGGCAATGGATAATCGTCCTCAGGGCTTGGTCGATAATTGGTTGCGGCACATCCGCGATATCTATCAGAAATATGAGACGACACTGAACGGTATAAATAATTCCAAGCGCCGTGCCGACAAGCTGTGCGAACTGAATGTGATCGAGCAGGTTTCCAATGTCTGTCACACCACCATCGTTCAGGAAGCCTGGCGCCGGGGACAGGCGCTGGCGGTGCACGGATGGGTTTACGGTCTTGAAAACGGGTTGCTGCGCGATCTACATGTTTGTGTGCGCAGAGGAGACGAACTATCTTCTATTTACCGCATGGCGATTAATGAGGAGCTCGAGGAAAAGGAATGAAAGACGTGTTGGCTCCTGAAAAAAAAGAAGCCGCGCTTCTCGCTGAACTCAAGCGTTACGGCGCGCTGGCGGTGGCGTATTCCGGTGGAGTGGATTCGTCGTATCTTGCGGATGTCGCGCACGAAGCGCTCGGCGCTCAGGCGGTGATGATTATTGCCGACTCGCCATCGATTCCCCGTAGCGAACTGCAAGAAGCCGTTGAGCTTGCCAAAACGCGCGGCTGGAATCTGCGGATCATCCAGACGACTGAGCATACCAACGAAGCCTATTTAAAAAATCAGGGTGACCGTTGCTTTTACTGTAAGAACGAATTGTTCGGGCGAATGGCCGAAGAAATATCCGCACTGGGCATCAAGGTGCTGGCGTACGGCGCCATTGAGGATGATAAGGGTGATATCCGGCCGGGCACTCAGGCCGCCGCGAATCACCGCGTGGTGGCTCCTCTCCAAAATGCAGGACTCTGCAAAGAGGAAATCCGCATACTCAGCAAAAAGCGCGGATTGCCCACAGCGTCGAAAGCTTCGTTCGCCTGTTTAGGTTCACGGTTTCCGACCGGTACCCGCATTGATCTCGATTCCATGGCCCGTGTTGAGAAAGCGGAAACCTTTTTGCGTGACCGTAATTATGGACAATACCGCGTCCGCCACCACGGCGACCTTTGCCGCATTGAAGTCGAGCCGAAGGATTTTCCGCGGATTCTGGCCGAGCGTTCCGAAATAACCGCTACGTTGAAAGCTCTTGGCTACCGCTTTATCACGCTTGATCTCAACGGCTATTCTACTGGCTCCAGCGCGTAAAAGATAACGTCGTCTTTGGTGCGGCGGGTATTTTACGTGCCGCCGAAAAAGGAAAACCCGTACTCAGGTGAGTACGGGTTTTTGTGTCTACATATGTGCTCTTTATTTGGCAACGGGCGCCGTTTGATCTCGGACAATCGCCACGCTGTATCCTTCGGGAATACGAACTTCGGCAAAGGTTTTCCCCTCGCGTTTGATTTTAGCGACTTTGATTTCATCGGTTTCGCGTCCGTCACGGTCATACACATGGGCTTCGAAATCGGAAGCATCGCCCCATCCGAAAAGACCGCTGCGGTTTGTGAGAATGCGCTCCTTACAGATGATATATCCTTCGTGCAACTCAATCGGCGTCGCTGGGAACATGTACTCGGTAAGAGTTTTATGAGTCGGAATAACCGAGGTTGCATACCATGCGTAAAGGCAGCCCCAGTTCAGCGCATTAACCATTACTTTGTATGCGTCTTCCTCGGATTTTTCGGTGATGTGATCACCCAGAGCGACGGGAGTATAGAGCACCATCCTGTGACAGTTATTTATCGACCCAGTCTCAGTAAAGCACTCGATTTTCAGGTTCGCGAGGGTGCGGGAGAACGGTGCGCCATTAAAGTATGCGGGCACGCGTTTTGTTATGCGCTCAATTTGATATTTGAGCCAGGGCAGGCTGAGTAGGTGCACCGCACCTTTAAGTCGACTGATCTTGTATGTCCCAGGGTCAATGTCGGCGGAGCAGCCGTCCCACATGTTCGTCGCATAGGTGTAAGCACCGCGCGACTGGTTATATTCGTCCCAATAAAAGGCGGTGACTCCGAGGTCGTCGAGGCGGATGTCGATGCCTTTACCGATCTCCTTACCAAAGTCATTTTCCAGCGTGGGCACGTAGAGCTTGAGGTATTCGAGACTATAGGCCATATGATTTCCGGCGGCATCGATCCGTCGACAGTCTTTATACTTTTCAAGGCTCTCATCCATTACGTCAATGAAGCAGTGGTAATACACCGAAAACTTGACACTGCCGTCCGGGAAAAGCTTATTGATCCGGTCGCGCGCATCAGTGTAGTAGGCAAGACTCTTGGGGTTTTTGAGGACTTCATGAAAAGCAAGTCCTTGGGGAAGGCGGCCTTTCCAAGTTCCGCCGTAGAGGCTCTTGGAGATTACGTTGGCGCTCTTGCGGGTGACAAAGTTGCGAAGCATATCTTCGGACCACACGTAGGTTGATTCGCCGTGCGCTAGAAAGGCGGAGAGGGTTTTCATGGTGAAATTGACATCGGTCATCCGGCGCGCCGCGTTAACGAAGGCCCAAAGGTCGGGTTTATCCACAGGAATAACAGCCCACTCAGCGGTATATTCTCCGCCAGCCTTGAGTACAAAACTCTGATCAGACAGGCTGATCGCATCCGGGGTGGCGATCTGGTTGCCATGCACGCGAAAGATATCGTTTAACGCCACCATCCCAATCCCGCTTTTTGCGGTCGTCGCAAAGACCGAAGGATTCTCCGGCTCGGACTTGCTGCCCTGACCCTGGGGAATGCGAAGACAGGAAA
>JADYZA010000211.1 GCA_020853375.1 Verrucomicrobiota bacterium
GTGCATCTTCCAGAATTTAATTTTCATGGAAAAAGTCCCGTGATAGTTTCTGCCCGATGAGCGCCACATTAAACAGCACCGATGCACGGAAAGAAACAGAAAAACTGCGCGCCGAGATCGAGCGCCACAATCGCCTCTATTACGTCGAAGCCGACCCCGAAATCTCTGACCGTGAATTCGACCTCTTGCTCCACCGCCTTGAAGTTCTCGAAAAGCAGTTTCCGGAACTCGCCACGCCTGACAGCCCGACCCTCCGCGTCGGCGGCGAACCGCTCAAAGAGTTCCAAAACGTCCGGCACACCGTGCCGATGATCAGCCTCGCTAACACCTATAGTAAGGAAGAACTGGTCGAGTTCGATGGCCGCGTCCGCAAACTGCTCGGCGGTACGCCCTACTCCTACGTTCTCGAACCAAAGATCGACGGCGTCGCCATTTCGCTGCGTTATGAACATGGAATGCTCGTGCGCGCCGTAACGCGCGGCGACGGAACCACCGGCGACGACGTCACCGCCAACGTCCGCACCATCCATTCCATTCCGCTCCGGCTTTCCAGTCATCCGCCCGAAGTGCTGGAAGTGCGCGGCGAGGTTTACATGACGCGCAAAGGTTTCGCCGCGCTCAACGAAGAACGGCAGGAAGCCGGACTCGAACCGTTTGCCAATCCACGTAACGCCTGCGCCGGTTCGCTCAAACAGCTCGATCCGAAAATTGTCGCCCGTCGTCCGCTCGACGCTCTTTTCTACGGTCTCGGCGAGTGTTCGGAAACTTTTGGAACACATGAGGAGATGCTGGCCGCCCTTGCAAACTACGGATTACGCATCACACCCAAGTATTGGCCTTGTGACGAAATTCAAAATGTTCTCACCCGAATTGATGCGTTGCAGAACATGCGGCACGAGTTCCCGTTCGAAATGGACGGCGGCGTGATCAAAGTCAATCAGCGCAACCTCTACGAACCGCTCGGCTCGACCGCGAAAAGCCCGCGCTGGGCCGTCGCCTACAAATACGAACCGGAGCAGGCCGAAACGCTTCTCAAGGAAATCACCATCCAGATCGGCCGCACCGGCGTGCTGACTCCGGTCGCCGAACTCGAACCGGTACAGCTCGCCGGAACCGTTGTTAAGCGCGCCACGCTCCACAACGAAGACGAAATCAAACGCAAAGACATCCGCGTCGGCGACCGCGTAATCGTCGAAAAGGCCGGCGAAATTATTCCCGCCGTCGTGCGCGTCGTCGCCGAAAAGCGCACCGGAAAAGAACAACCGTTCGATATGCAGGCCGCCTGCAAAGCGCTCGGCATCAATCCGGTCAAAAACGAAGGCGAAGTCGCCTGGCGGATCGACGACCTGCACCACCCCGCCATGCTGAAACGCTGGCTGACCTATTTCGCTTCGCGCAACGGCATGGATATTGACGGCCTCGGCGAATCCATCGTGGAGCAGATTGTTGATGCCGGACTGGTGAAAAGCCCCGCCGATCTTTACGACCTGAAAAAGAGCCAGCTTCTCGGCCTCGAAGGCTTCAAGGAGAAGAAAGCGCAAAACCTGATCGACGGTCTCGAAGCCAGCAAATCGCGCCCGTTCGACCGGATTCTGTTTGCGCTCGGCATCCGCCACGTCGGAAGCGGCTCGGCACGGGTGCTGGCGCAAAGTTTTCCAGACATCGGAAAACTGATGGGTGCCGAAATCCAAACTCTGGAAGAAATCCGTGACATCGGTCCAGTGGTTGGAAAAAGCATCTGCGACTTTTTCCAATGTTCGGAAAACCGGAAACTGATTGAACGGTTGCAAACGGCGGGTGTTAATTTTGCGCAGACCGCCAAAACTGAAAGCGACGAATTTGCCGGACTGACCTTCGTGCTGACCGGTACGATGGAAAGCATGAGCCGCGACGAAGCGGGCGAACAGATCCGCGCACGCGGCGGCTCCGTCAGCTCCAGCGTTTCAAAAAACACGGCGTATGTTGTCGCCGGAGAAAAAGCGGGTTCCAAGCTGACCAAAGCTGAAGAACTCGGCGTGAAGGTTCTCGACGAAACCGCCTTCTTGAAACTGCTGGGCGGAAAACCCTCGCCGCAATCGAAACCCGGTCAGGGCGAGCTGTTCTGAACAAAAACTTTCCTATTCGTGTTTATTCGTGTTATTCGTGGGCACTTACAACGAGGTAATTTATGGCAAAAAAAATGGGTTTAGGTCGCGGACTGGATGCGCTCATTCAGGAAAAGAAGGTGACGGCTCCCGTACTGGACGCTCCGGCTCCGGACAGCACCGGTATCACCAAAATCGCCGTAGGCCGGATTAAAGTCAACCCGATGCAGCCGCGCCGAATCTTCCGTAACGAGCAGCTCAATGAACTGATCGCCTCGGTCAAAGAACACGGCATTCTCCAGCCCCTGCTCGTCCGGCAGAAAGAAAAACATTTTGAACTGATCGCCGGGGAGCGCCGCCTGCGCGCCGCCAAGGCCGCCAACCTGCCGGAAGTCCCGGTCATCCTGCTCGACATCGGCGACCAGGAAGCGCTCGAAATCGCGCTGATCGAAAACTTACAGCGCGACGACCTTAACCTGATGGAAGAAGCGGAAGGTTACCGCGAACTGGCGGATAAATTTAATCTGACGCAGGAAGAAATCGCCAAGCGCGTCGGCAAAGCCCGCGCCAGCGTCGCCAATATGCTCCGACTGCTCGACCTGCCCGCCGGAATCAAAAAAATGCTCGAAGGCGGACAGGTCTCCGCCGGACACGGTAAAGTGCTCCTCGGCGTGGAAATTGATGCGGAAAAAGAACTGCTGGCTCAGCGAGTTGTCCGCGAAAGCCTCTCCGTCCGGGCCTTGGAAAAAATCGTCGAACGACTCAAAAAGCCGACCAAGAAACCGCGCGCCGAAAAAACCGACCTGCCGATTGATTACGTCCGCCACCTCTCCGAAAAACTACACCAGCACTTCGGAACCGCCGTACACATCAGCTCAACCAAAACGCTCTCCAACGGCAAAAAGGTCAAAGGCTCCATCCAGATCGACTACTACAACAACGAAGACCTCACCCGCGTCCTCGAAATCCTCGGCATCAACTCAGAAGATTTATAGACTGCCCACGAA
>JADYZA010000212.1 GCA_020853375.1 Verrucomicrobiota bacterium
CGCGACCATCAGGATATTCAACGGGTTGCTCATGTGGCATGACGGTATCAAAGGTGTCCGCCAGCGGGAAGGAGCTTTTTCTGTTTTGAAAAATGACGAAAAATCGACGTGTTTCTTATCTGTCAAAAAACAAGACGTAAAAATGATGCGTAATTTTGGTAAAAAATTCGGTATATTGCCTTGCTTACCAGAAAACAGGTGGTATTTTTTATCAACATTTTTACAGAAGTTCTATTGCTAGGAGAAAATGATGGAAAAAACAGTCATGGATGGCGGGCAGACGCTGATCAAGTGTCTGGAAGCGGAAGGTGTCGAGTATATCTTTGGATACTCCGGCGGGTCGGTTATTCCAATCTTCGACGCCATGATCACCACGCCTAACAATATGAAGTTTGTTCTGGTTCGCCACGAGCAGGGCGCGGTTCACATGGCCGACGGTTATGCCCGCGCCACCGGCAAGCCGGCGGTTGTTCTCGTCACCAGCGGCCCCGGCGCAACCAATGTGATTACCGGCATCATGACCGCGCATATGGATTCCGTTCCGATGGTTGTTCTGACCGGGCAGTCCGTTTCGTGGATGATCGGCAAAGATGCGTTTCAGGAAGCCGACATTTTTGGTATGACCATGCCGGTCGTTAAGCACAGCTATTTGCTGAAATCAACCAACGACATTCCGCGCACTGTCCGCGAAGCGTTTCATATCGCCACCACCGGTCGCCCCGGCCCGGTTCTGATTGATATTCCGAAAGACATGAGCTCGGGCCAGTTCAGCGGCGATCTGCACGCCGACATGGACATTCCCGGCTACAAAACAGCCGCGGGCTCGCTGGATATTTCCAAAGTCAAAGAAATCGCTGAAGCGATCAGCAAGTCGCAGCGGCCCGTTATTCTGGCGGGGCACGGCGTTCTAATCTCCGGCGGACACGAAGCGTTGCGCGCGCTCGCCGAAAAACTGAACGCGCCGGTCACCACCACGCTGCTGGGCAAAGGCGCGTTTCCGGAAACGCATAAACTGTCGCTCGGCTGGCTCGGTATGCACGGCACCGCCTACGCCAACAAAGCCATGTGCGAGTGCGACCTGCTGCTGAATATCGGTTCGCGCTTCGACGACCGGATTATCGGCGACCCGAAATTCTTCTGCAAAGAAGCCACCGTGATTCACGTCGATATCGACCCAGCGGAAATCGGCAAAATGATTCGTCCGCAAATCCATTGCATCGCCGATGCGAAGCTCTTTATCGAAGAACTCATCAAGCACGTCGGCAAGCTCAACGCCGGCGAATGGCTCAAGACGCTCGACGGCTGGAAACAGAAATACCCGCTCAAATTCAAGCGGCAGGGAAACCTCAAAATGCAGCACGTCATCGACGAGTTTTACAAACTTTCCAACGGTAAAGCCGTTGTCGTCACCGACGTCGGTCAGCACCAGATGTGGGCCGCGCAGTTCTATAAAACGGACGCGCCGAACAACTTCCTCAGCTCCGGCGGCGCGGGAACCATGGGCTTCGGCGTTCCCGGAGCGATTGGTGCGCAGTTTGGCCGCCCGAAAGACACCGTGATCGCGTTCTGCGGTGACGGCGGCTTCCAAATGACGGAATTCGAACTCGCGACGGCCGCGCTTCATAAACTGCCGATCAAATTTGTTGTTCTCAACAACCACTACCTCGGCATGGTTCGCCAGTGGCAGGAACTCTTCTACGAAGACCGCACCTGCGGCGTTGACCTTGAAGGGAATCCTGACTTCGTCAAACTGGCCGATGCCTACGGCATCAAAGGCTTCAACCTGCGCCGCCCCGGCGATGTCAAACGCATCGTCAAAGCCGCGCTCGCCTACAACAAAGGCCCGTGCCTCATCAACTGCGAAGTCGAGAAGACCGACAACGTGTTCCCGATGATTCCCGCCGGAAAGCGTATCGAAGCCATGATCATCGAAGCGCCGAAAGCCGGAAGCAAGAAACTCGAAAAACCCACCGGATCGACGTAATCGGTCAAAGGTCGGAAGGTCAAAGGTCCAAAGTCTTTGGCCCCCGACATCCAGACTTTCGACTTTTAGACTTTAGACAAAACGGAGTTACAAAATGATTAACAACAAACCGATCCACACCTTAAGTGTTTACGTCACCAACAAACCCGGCGTTCTGGCCCGTATCGCGCAGACCTTCTCGCGGCGCGGCTACAACATCGAGTCGCTCGTCGTCTCGCCCGCCATCGACGGCCATTTCTCGCGCATGACCATCGGTGTCAGCGGTGATGCCGACGGCCTCGACCAGATCATCCGCCAGGTCAGCAAGCTGATCGACGTTCTACACTGCACCGACCACACGTTCGACGATGCCGTCGTCAAAGAAATGGGCTTGATCAAAATCGCCGTCAGCGCCGAAGAGCGCGGCGAAGCGCTGCAGATCGCCGAACACTTCGGCTGTAAAACCGTCGACCTCACCGATACATCCCTGATTATGCAGGCGGTTGGCGACCCGGCCAAAATTGACGCGCTCGTTGAAATGATCGAAAAATTCAAAATCATCGAACTCGTCCGCACCGGTAAAGTCCTGCTGTCCCGCGGCGCCGAAACAACGTAACCCGGAGCAGAAAATCTGCGCCGGACTTTCAGGTTTCAAGTTTCACATTTCAGGTTTCATGAAAACTCTCCTGATTACTCCGCCGCTTTTGCAGCCGAACACGCCGTACGCCGCCACGCCGATCCTCGCGGCGTGGCTCCGTTCTCACGGGCAGGAAGCGGTACAGGCCGACCTCTCGCTCGAACTTCTGCTCAAACTGTTTTCCGCCGACGGTCTAACGCAACTGGGGCTTGATGAAAAATACCGTTCCGTTATCGACGACGTGATGGAATTTTTGCAGGACAGAAATCCGTCGTTAGCCAAACGCTTTTCCAAACGCGGCGCGCTTCCTGAAGGCGAACATCTAACCCGTGCCTACGAACAGGAAAAACAGTTCGGCTGGGATTTCCGAGGTTTGGAAAAACA
>JADYZA010000213.1 GCA_020853375.1 Verrucomicrobiota bacterium
GACCTCATGAAGGTTGCCGGCGTACAGATGCTCATCAACACGCCCAGCGGGCCGGTTTCTCGCGTCGACGAAATCAAAATCCGCTCCGAAGCCATTCTGCGCGGATTACCGATCGTCACCACCCGCTCCGGCGCCGAAGCCACAGTCCGCGCCATCCGCTATGTCAGTCAGAACGATTGGGACGTTAAACCGATTCAGGATTACCACGCGTAAAAAGGAGAAGGTTATGAAGGCTAATCACAGTGACGTTTTTTTTCCGGTGATGGAGCACATGACCGTTAAGGAAGTTCGGGATTATCTCCAGCGGAAGCAGTCGATTATTCTGCCCATCGGCGTGACGGAACAGCACGGATATCATTTGCCGCTGGAGACAGACTCGCTGATCGCGAGGAATCTCGGAAAAATGATTGGCGTGAAGACGGATATTCTTGTGGCCCCGGTGATGCAGGCTTCTTTCTCCGGCGGGGGCTGTCCGGGGACGATCAATATTTCCCCTGCGGTGATGTCGCTGGTTGTGCGAGATACGCTTCTTTCCCTGTTTGCGCAGGGTTTCCGCAACTTCTATCTGTTTCCCTGTCACGGCGGCAGTGAAAATATGCGGGCGCTGGAAGATGCCCTGCGGCTTTTGCTGCGGATGAATCCTGATTTTGACGAGGCGTTGATCGCACTGATGCCGGTCTGGAAATTTGATCCGGAATGCATTGGCTGGAACAAGGCGATGAAGGAGAACGACTGGCACGCCGGCTGGCTGGAAACCTCCATGGTGATGGCGCTGGAACCCGGCAAAGTCCGCATGGATCAGCTGACGATGGACGCAGAGCCGTTGCGCAGTTTGATGATTGAGCATCCCGATAATTATCAGCAGGCGGAAAAGATTGTGGATGACAAATTTGTGGTGCCGCGTTTGACGCAACGGCCAGATGTTAAAGTGGGCGTGATGGGCTTCCCCGAACGCGCGAACCGCGAGGCGGGCGTAAAGATCGTCGAGTCCATTGTGAACGCCGTGGCTGAAAAAATTATGGATATCGAGTCTCGCGCGGACGGAATTTATAAAGAAATCGAATTTAAACCGGAGCCGTTGATTCTTTGATGCCGACGCAACTCATCGACCTAACCCGCGTCATACCTGACGATGCGGTCGCAGTAACCGGACAAGACCTGTATATCACGCCGGAGAAGGGCCGCCCATACACAGCACATCTCCACAACTTTCATCACGGTTCGATGATTGGAACCTATATCGACTTTCCCGGACACATCCAGGAAACGGATGACGGACTGGACTCATCCAGCTGGCCGCTTGATCGCCTGTTCCGGGTGGATACGACGGTTATTCATTTGGATAAACCCAATCGCTCCGGCCCGGTGACGGCGGACGAGCTGTTTTCCGCCTGCCCTCGCCCCGTCAGCGGCGGCGGATTGATTATCAATGCACTGGGAACGCGGGCCCCGAATGATATCGAGTATCGCAGCGTGTATCTTGATTCAAGCGCGTCGGCGTGGATCGTCGAACAGGGCATTCATCTGCTGGTTTCGGATATTTACGAGAGCCAGACGCTGCACGGCGTGTTTGGAGATTTTTTTGAAGCGGGCATTGCCACGGTCTGCCACCCCGCCAACCTTCATTTACTGACCAAGCCAACAGTAAAGCTCACCGCCCTTCCCGCCTGCTTCGCCGGAGTAACCCAATTGCCATGCCGACTGGTGGCAGAAATGGAACTATGAAAAAACCAGACATTGTAAAAGCACTGAAAGCTCTCGGCTTGCGAACAGGCGACCACGTCATCCTGCATAGTTCTCTGTCCAGTATCGGTCACGTTTCGGGCGGAGCAGACACCGTGATCGACGCTTTCCTGAATGTGCTGGGCAAGAACGGGACTCTCGTTGTTCCAACCTTTGGAAAGCTCGGAATCATTACCGAGGTGGTCAAAACCCGGCCAAACGCTGTGCGAAGCATACATCCTCTGGCTTCTGTGGCGGCCATCGGCGGCAAGGCCAATGAAATTTGCAAAGATCACTGGAAAGCCCCAACCGCTCATGGTGCCGGAACGCCCTATACCCGTCTGAGCGACCTCGGCGGAATCATCTGTCTGCTGGGCGTGGATCATGATCGCAACACCACACTGCACACCGTGGAAGCCTTGCTCAAACTGCCGTACCTCGCACGAACAACGAAACGCACCTTCGATACTCCCGAAGGTCCGCAGACCAAATCATGGGATTTCTTTCCCGGCCCGCACCGCAATTTTATCGGACTGGATCGCCTGTTCACCGCCGCTGGCAAACAAACGATCGGATCTCTCGGCAACGCGACCGTTCGCCTGATCAAGGCGCGCGACCTCATTGAGCTGGGACTGGAAGTTGGTAAAAAAGATCCGGCGTTTGCTTTGTGTGAAAATCCCGCTTGCGCGGATTGTGTCGCACAGAGGGCGGCCCTTCGCCCCGATGTATTTCAACGGAAACCGTATACCGTGGCGGCCTCCGCCGCGCTGGCCGGACGCACCGTTCCTGAAATGATTGAAAACCTGCGCGCCGCCGGCATTGCTGCCGTGGAACTGGATGCCGTTCAGGGACGGTCTGTTGAACAAATGAGCACCGCGGAGATCAAGAGGATCGTTTCCGAATTCAAGGCCGCGGAGATTCAGGTTATCGCCGTCCGCCTCCATGCGATCACTAAAACATTTAAGGAAATCCTCAAGGCCACAGCCGATGCGAAAATCGCTAAAGTGGTCATGCCGCTATCCGCTCAAGCCGCAGACCATGCCCGCGCGGCAAAAAAACTGAAATTGAAAATCTCCTTTTTCAACGTCATTCACGACAGCGCCGAGGTGTCAGACATTCTGCTCGAACTGAAACAGAAGCGGATTCAGGCGGGATTCACATTCAACGCGGCCGCCTTTGCCCGCGCCGGAGAAAAACCTTTTCTGGTGAGCTCTAAGGCTAAGCTGAATCGGTTCATCGACGGACTCGATATTGAAGATATGACGTTTGACGGGCTTGCGCAGGAACCGGCGCACGGAAACGCGGAAATCAGAGAGATGGTTTCCATTCTAAACTGCCACGGCTTCAACGGAACCATGACGCTGGGCGCCGGAAACAGAAACCTTGTAAGCCTGCGCCGGTTGGCAGAGGTCTTGAGCAGCTGGATCACGGAATAGATTTAAACGTTCCAACCTTCAGAAAAAAAGCGTAGGCAGACCTGCGCACTCCACATGGACTACTCCATCGGCGTCCAGCCGCCGCCGAGCGCTTTGTAGAGTTGAATCAGATCGAGTGTGATGGCGCTGCGGCTTTGCACAAGCTGATCTTCGAGAATAAGCCGGGCGCGTTGTCCGTCGATGACCGAATCAAAATTGACCAGTCCGTTTTTATAACGGTCACCAGCCAGCTCAACCGCTGTGCGCGAGGCGGCAACGGCGGCATCCAAGGATTGGATACGCTGCTGCTCGTTCGCAAAGGCACTGAGGGCGTCACGGGTTTCCTGCACGGCTGAGAGCACGGTTGTCTCGTAAGCGGCCAGCGCCTGTTCCTGCGAGGCTTTCTGCACTTCGATGCGGTTGCGGACAGCGCCCATGTTGAAAATGGCCCAGCGGATGCCCGGACCGATGCTGTAAAACTCGCTTCCTGATTTCACCAGCGATGAGGCGTGAAGCGCTTCGATGCCGACAGAACCGTTCAGCGTCAACTTCGGATAAAGGTCGGATTCAGCAACGCCGATCCGCGCGGTTTCGGCGGCCAGTTTACGTTCCGCTTTGCGCACATCCGGACGGCGGCGCAGCAGGTCGGCGGGAATTCCGGTGACAGCCTGTGTCGACACAACCGGAATCGCCTTTCCGGCGCTCAGCCGGTCGTGAAGCGATCCGGGTATGACGCCGGTGAGCACGGCCAGCGCGTTGAGGCTCTGCTCTACAGCAGTTTCGAGCGAAGGAACGGTCGCGCGGGTGCTTTCCAGATTGTAGCGCGCCTGCTGAAGAGCCAGTTCGCCGATCAATCCGCTTTCAAACTGCGACTTGAGCAGATCGTAGGTCTGCTGCTGAATTTCGAGATTGGAATGTGCAACCCGTAACCGCTGCTGTGCCGTGCGCAGCAGGACATAACTGCGGGCGGTTTCGGCGGCCAGCGAAACCTGCACATCGGCACGGCCGGCATCTTTGGCTTCCAGCGCGGCAACCGCCGCCTGAACGGAACGGCGCGATCCGCCGAAAAGATCAATTTCCCAGGCGGCATCAAAACCGGCACCGTAAATGTCTCTTTCGCCCAGACTCATCACAGAAACTTCAGTGCTGGATTTTGTCCGGGTAAACTTTCCAGACGCATCAAGCTGCGGGCCGAGCGAAGCGCGGGCGATGCCTAGCTGGGCGCGAGCGGCACGGACCGCGGCGACCGCCGATTTCAGGTCATGATTGTTCTGCAACGCTTCATCGACGAGCGTGGTCAGCTCCGGATCGTTCAATGTCGTCCACCATGTTGCAGGCAGCTCCGCGGGCTGTCCGTTGAGTTGCGGCAGTTGCGGTTTTTTATAATCCGGGCCGACGGAGAGACAGCCGCCGAAGAGAAATGGAATCAGCAGGATAACAAGCAGATGCAGTTTATCTTTCCCAGGAAGAACCTTGCGTCCTTTTTCGCGCAGGGTCTGGAACAGCACATAAAGCGCGGGAATCAGCACGATTCCGAACACTGTGGCGACAGTCATTCCCCAGAATACAGTCGAACCGATCGAGCGGCGCGCGGCGGATCCGGCTCCGGTAGCGAAGACCATCGGCAGAACGCCGAGAATGAAGGTGAAGGCGGTCATGAGCACGGCTCGGAACCGCTGTCCGGCTCCGTCCGCAGCGGCATCAATGATCGAGAGACCCTCTTCGCGCCGGGTTTTGGAAAACTCGACGATCAGAATGGCGTTCTTGCTGGAAAGACCGACGAGCAGGATGAGTCCGAGCTGGGCATAGACGCTGAGCGGCAGATGCATGATGAACAGACCGATCAGCGCGCCGAGGCTGGCCACGGCGGTCGAGAGCATCACCGGAATCGGAATGGTCCAGCTTTCATACTGCGCGACAAGGAAGAGATAACCGAAGAGCAGCGCCATCACGATCAGGACAGAAGATCCTCCGCTGGCTTTGGCTTCCTGATAACTCAGGCCTGACCAGTCGAACGTATAGCCCTCAGGCAGAGTTTCGTCTGCCACCTTGGTGACCAGCTTCATGGCATCGCCGCTGCTGACAAACGGAAGCGCAACAGCGGTGATAGCGGCCGTGGTAAACTTGTTATAGCGATCCACAGAACGAGGTGCCAGTGCCGGCGTGACATTGAGTACGCTGCCGAGCGGAACCATGGCCCCGGTCTGACTTTTCACGTAGAGCCGCTTGATATCGTCAATCTGATTACGGAACTCCCAGTCGGCCTGCACGATGGCTTTGTTGACCTGTCCTTCAAAGTTGACGTCATTGACGTAACGCGAGCCGAAATAGCTCTGAAGCGTGGAAAAAATATCGCTGACAGAGACTTTCATCAGGGATGCTTTGACACGATCCACATCCAGAAACAGGTGCGGCGTGTTGGCGGCGTATCCGCTGAACGCGTACATCATTCCCGGCGTGGTGTTGAGCTTCATCAGAAAGCTTTTCAGCACGGCGTCCAGCTTCTGCGGATCGCTGTCGTTAATCGCCTGCAGGCGGACATCCATCCCGCCGCTCCGGCCGAGTCCCATGATGGCGGGCGGGGCGAAGAGATTGATCTGCGCACCGGGAACGGCGGACAACTTGGCCTGCATCCGCTGCTGAATGGCTCCGATCTGCAGTTCCGAAGATTTCCGTTCGGCCCAGTTGTCGAGTCCGCATACAAATAAACCGACGTTTTCACCGGCACCGCCGATGAAGCTGTGACCTGTTATCGCAATCATGAAGGCAACACCGGGCTCGTTGCGAAGCGGGGTGACATATTCCTCCATTAACTGTTCCGTGCGCTGGCGGGTGGCACCTTCCGGCAGCTGGATCGCGCCGAAAAGCACACCTTGGTCTTCATCGGGAAGAAACGATGTGGAATTTAAGGATGAGAAGAGCCATATCCCGGCGGCCGTGCCCAGCAGGATGACCGTCGTCAGGATCAGACGGCGGGCCAGCCGGGTGGAGGTGCTGACATAGCGCTCGCGAACCTGATTGAGGCCGGTGTTGAACCAGCGCAGCGGACCGTGCTGTTTCGGTTTGATGACCTGCAGCAGCGTGGCGCACAGCGCCGGGCTGAGGGTCAGCGCATTGACTGTCGAAAAGAGTACGGCGGCGGAAATGGCTACCGCGAACTGCTGATAGATTTTCCCGACAATTCCGCCGACAAATCCGATCGGCACAAAGATGGCGAGCAGCACCAGCGTGGTGGCAATCACCGCGCCGCTGACCTGCTCCATCGCTTTAATGGTCGCCGCTTTATGATCCAGCCCTTCGTGCTCCATCAGGTAAAGCACACGCTCCACCACCACAATGGCATCATCCACCACGACGCCGATGGCCAGAACAAGACCGAACAGCGTCAGTGTATTAATGCTGTAGCCGAAGGCCATCAGTACCGCGAAGGTGGCGCAGAGTGAAACCGGAATGGTCAGCGCGGGAATCAGCGTGGCGCGCCAGTCCTGCAGAAAAAGATAGCAGACTCCCACAACCAGCACGAAGGTCAGCAGAAGCGTCAGCACAATTTCATCAATGCAAACCCGTACGAAGTTGGTGGCATCGTACGGCAGAATATATTCCATATCGGCGGGAAACTGCTTGCGCAGTGATTCCAGCTGCGTGCGGATGGCATCCATGGTGTTCAGTGCATTGGAGCCGGAGGCGCGGCTGACTGCGACCGCCACGGCGGTTTCGCCGTTATACCTGGCCCGGAAGGTGTAGTTGTCCGCACCCTTTTCAACCCGGGCGACATCTTTCAGGAAAACCACCGCACCGTTGTCGCCGGTGCGAATGATGATGTTTTCAAAATCCGCCGGGTCATTAAGACGTCCCTGCGCTTTAAGCGTATAAGTGACATCAATAGAACCGTCTCCGGGAGCCGAACCGATTGACCCGACCGAGGCCTGAATGTTCTGGCTGCGAATGGCGGCAACCACTTCGTCCGGACCGATGCCCAGCGCCGAAAGGCGGCCGGAATCGAGCCAGACGCGCATGCTGTATTTCGGGCCGTATACATCTGCGCCGCTGACGCCGCGAATACGCTCCAGGGCCGGTTTGATGATTTTGTAGGTGTAGTCGCTGAGTTGCAGTTCGCTCAAGGTGCCCTTGGGCGAGCGGATCATCACGAAGCCGAGCATGTCGGCGGATTGTGTCTTCACGGAAATGCCCTGCTGGGTCACTTCTGCCGGAAGCAGCGGCTGAGCCTGGGAAACACGGTTCTGTACCTGTACCTGCGCGATATCCGGGTCGGTACCGACTTCGAAGGTCACCGTGAGAGCATAGGCTCCGGAGCTGTCCGCCGTCGACGACATGTAAATCATGTTATCGACGCCGTTCACTGAATCTTCAATCGGCCCGGCAACCGTATCGGCCAGCACTTCCGCACTGGCTCCCGGATAAAAGGCCGTCACGACAACCTGCGGCGGCGTGACCTGCGGATACTGCGCAATCGGCAGCGAGAAAATCGAAAGAATCCCCGCCAGCGTCAGCACAATGGAAACAACGCCCGCCAGCCGCGGCCGTTCGATAAATACTCTGGAGATCATTATTTTACCTCCGCCTGAATCACATTCACTGTCGCGCCCGGACGGGTCTTCTGGACTCCGTCCACAATGATGCGGTCGCCTTCCTTCAGACCCAGAAGAACCGTAACCTCGGTTCCGATTTGCGTTCCGGTAACAATGCGTACCGGCGAAACCAGGCCTTTTTCATCCACCGTCAGCACATAGACGCCCTGCTGATCCACCAGCTGGGCCTTTTGCGGAATTTTGATTCCCTTCTCCGCTTCCGGATGGCGGAGCAGCGCGGTGACATATCCGCCGGGGATCAGCAGTCCGTCGCGGTTATCAAACAGATAGCGCACCGCCATCGTGCCGGTTGCAGGATTGATGGCATTGTCGTCGAAATCTTTTTTTCCAACGGCTGAAAGAACTGTGCCGTCCGGGAGACGGGCCTGCGCCACGCGGGTCGCCGCTGAACCGGAGAGTTCCTGCTGCCGGAATTTTAGATATTCGCGATCGGTCATGGAGAATGTCACGCGCACCGGATCAATCTGGACAATGCGTGCCAGCGAACCGGATGCGGAGGTGACGTAATTACCTTTCGTCACCTGCGCCGCGCCGATGCGCCCGCTGACCGGCGCTTTGATCTCCGTGTAATTCAGAGAAACCTGCGCCAGTTTAAGCGCAGCCTGAGCACGCTGCAGATTGCTTTCCGCGGTTTCCAGATCGGATCTTGAAATACTGCGGGCATCGGAGTTCTTCATGCGGTCGTACAGTTTCTGCGCACGGTTCAGCTCGGCTTCAGCCGCATCGGCGGTCGCCTGATAGGAATTCCGGTCGATTGTGAAAAGCAGGTCACCTTCTTTTACCATGCCGCCTTCTTCAAAATGCACGGCGGTGATATAGCCGGAAACTTCGCTGCGGATCATGACATCTTCGACCGGCTCGA
>JADYZA010000214.1 GCA_020853375.1 Verrucomicrobiota bacterium
AAGATTCATTTCGAGCCGGGCGAAACCATCAAGATTACCGATGGACCGTTCCTCAACTTTAACGGAGTTATTGAAGAGGTTGATCCGGGGCGTGGTAAGCTGAAAGTTTCGGTTTCGATTTTTGGACGGTCGGCTCCGGTTGAACTTGAATACTGGCAGGCGGACAAAGCGTAAATTTGAGTGGAGTTTTGTTATGGCAAAAAAAGAAAAAGGTATGATCAAACTGCAGATCCCGGCTGGTGCGGCTAATCCGGCACCGCCGGTTGGACCTGCCTTGGGTCAGCACGGTGTAAACATCATGGAATTCTGCAAGGCGTTTAATGCGGCCACTCAGAAGGAAGCCGGCATGATTATTCCTGTGGTGATTACCGTCTATCAGGATCGTTCCTTCAGTTTTATCACCAAAAGTCCGCCGGCCTCTGCGTTGCTTAAAAAAGCGGCTGCTGTGGCTAAAGGATCGGGAGTTCCGAACCGCGACAAGGTGGGCAAAGTGACCCGCGCGCAGGTGGAAGAGATTGCCAAAATTAAAGAGGCTGATTTGAACGCCAGTGATATTGGAGCGGCTTGCCGCATCATCGCTGGGACAGCTCGCAGTATGGGAATTGAGGTCGAATAACCATGGCTAAGCACGGAAAAAAATATACCGCAGTAAAGAAAAAAGTTTCGGTCGAAAAACTGTATCCTCTTACCGAGGCGATTCAGTTCATCAAAGATAATCCGACCGCTAATTTTGACGAAACCGTTGAAATAGCCCTTCGTATGGGCGTCGATCCGACGAAATCAGATCAGGCGATCCGTTCGACGGTGGCGCTTCCTCACGGTACAGGTAAAGATGTTCGCGTGATCGTTTTTGCGACAGGCTCTGCAGCAGAAGAAGCTCGTGCCGCTGGCGCCGTTGAAGCTGGATTTGAGGATCTTCTTGCGAAGGTGACGGGCGGCTGGATGGATTTTGATATTGTTATTGCAACCCCAGATGCGATGAAAGAAGTTCGCAAGCTTGGTAAAGTGCTCGGCCCTCGCGGTCTGATGCCCAATCCTAAGACCGGAACGGTAGCGGAAGATACAGCTACAGCGGTGAAGCAGTTTAAGGCGGGTCGGGTGGAATTCCGTATGGATAAGAATGGCAATGTTATGGTGCCTTTTGGTAAGCGTTCATTTACAATTGAGGCTTTGTCAGAAAATTTCCATGCGGTTTACGAAGCGATTTTGGCTGCAAAACCGGCTTCTTCAAAAGGGATTTATATCAAACGCTGCACGATCTCCAGCACGATGGGGCCGGGCATGCACATTGACACCAAAGAGTCAGTAACAGCTTAAATGTGAGGGCAGGGGATCGTCATGAGCACAGACAATAAAAAAATACGACCGGAAAAGCAGGCCATGTACAGTGAGGTTCAGGAGAGTGTATCCGGAGCCCTCTACATGTTGCTGGCCGATTATAAGGGCATGACCATGCCCGAGACCGATGAGTTTAAGAAACTACTACGCGGTGCTAATGCCCGAGTGAAAGTTGTTAAAAACAGCATGCTCGGACGTATTAGTGGCGAGATGGGCTGCGAACTCGACTCTCTGTTGAGCGGACCGACCGCCGTGATTTTCGGTTCTGGTGATGTGGTCGAAGTGGCAAAGATTTTGAAAAAATTTACTGGTGACAAGAACAAGCCCGCAGTTAGAGGCGGGGTTCTGGAAGGCGCAATCCTTTCGTCGAAAGACGTGTCAGCTCTGGCTTCTCTGCCCGGCAAGAAAGAGCTACAAGCCAAACTGGTTGGTACTTTGGCCGCTCCGATGACGCAGGTTGTCGGTGTGATGAATCAGAAAGTATGCAGTCTGCTGTATGTGCTGAATGCGGCATGTGAGAAAAAAGAGAAGGCAGCGTAAAATTTTAATTAGGTTGGTTGAATTCAATTCACGTGTAGGGAGGAAGATAAAATGGCTGAAGAAACTGTAGAAGTAAAAGATGGCGTCCAGCTCGAAGGCAAAATGGCCGAATTCGTTAACTGGATTGAAGGTATTTCGGTGCTGGAGCTTTCGAAACTTGTTAAAGCTCTTGAAACCCGTCTGGGTGTTTCAGCGGCAGCTCCAGTCGCAGTAGCGGCAGCGGGCGGTGCGGCCTCCGTAGAGGCAGTTGCTGAAAAAACCGAGTTCACTGTTGTGTTGGCACAAGCTGGCGCGCAGAAAATTCAAGTAATTAAAGAACTTCGTGGTGTAACCGCTTTGGGTTTGAAAGAAGCCAAAGATCTGGTTGATGCCGCCCCGAAGACCATCAAAGAAGGCGTTTCCAAGGAAGAAGCTCAGTCTATCAAGGCTAAGCTCGAAGCCGCTGGCGCCACTATCGAAATCAAGTAACAGAAGCGATGCGCATCTCAAGCCCGGCGGGTTTTCCGCCGGTGCTTTTGTGCGTCATGTAGTGTGGTTGTGTTTCGTGAGCCCGGTTGCTTTTATAAAAGCATCGGGATGAAGCGTCCAATAAGAGCCTGAAGGTGATTGAATGGCCGATAGAAAAAACTTTGGTAAATTGATAGACGTAATTGAAGCACCGGATCTTATTGAGCTTCAGACTAATTCCTATGCGGAGTTTCTCCAGCAGGGAGTCGCTCCGTCGCGTCGCAAAAAAATCGGCTTGCAGGCGGTTTTGAGCGAAGCGTTTCCTGTTGAAAGTTACGACGGTCAAATTGCGCTTGATTTCGCAAGTTACGAAATCAAAGAGCCGAACATGTCGTATGTGGAAGCCATTAAAGAAGGCGAAACCTATGCAGCGCCGCTTTATGTGACGTTCCGGTTGCGCGAAAACGAAGATGTTCGTGAAGACTCGCTGTTTATGGGTGAGATACCCCTTATGACAGACCGGGGTAGTTTTGTTATTAATGGCGCAGAGCGTGTTATTGTCAGTCAATTGCATCGCTCTCCAGGCATTTGTTTTGAGCAAACTACTCATGCAAACGGGTCTCTTTTATATTCCTTCCGGATTATTCCAGATCACGGCTCTTGGGTAGAAACCCAATTTGATACATCCGATCTCTTGTACGTTTATCTCGATCGCAAACGCCGCCGCAGAAAATTTCTTGCGTCTACATTCCTGCGTGCTCTCGGCTATGGTGCGGACGAAGAGATTATCAACCTTTATTACACGGTTGAGAACCTCCAGCTGAGCAAACGCATCGGCGATGAGGCTGAGTTGGCGAATCTTGTGCTCAAAGATGATGCGGTAGACAGCGACTCGCAGTCAGTCATCGGTCGTCGGTACGATGCGCTTACGCTGGATATGATTCAGCGCATGAAGCTTGCTGGCTATAAGAGTGTTGAAGTGGTCAATGTTTCTTGGGATGAAGGTCTTTTCATGAAGACCATTCAGAAAGACACCACTCACTCTGTTGACGAAGCGCTCAAAGACCTCTACCAAAAGCTGCGTCCGGGCGATCCGCCAACCACAGCATCCGCTCGCCAGATGCTCAAACGGCTTTTCTTTGACGAAACCCGCTTTAGCCTGAGCCGTGTGGGTCGCTACAAGATTCAGCAGAAGCTGAGGACGAAAGTGACTTCGCTGACGCTCGACAAAGAAGACGTCGTAGAGGCTGTCCGTTATCTTATCAATATTCGGATGGGAAATGGGACGCTGGATGACATTGATCATCTGGGAAGCCGCCGCATTCGTACAGTTGGTGAGTTGCTTGAAGGGCAATGTCGAGTCGGGCTGGCTCGCATTCAACGTTTGGTCAAAGAACGCATGACGATTTTTGACACGACCGTCGACCGCCTGACCTCGCAGAAGCTGATCAATCCCAAAGCCCTCTCAGCGGTAATTAAGGACTTTTTTGGACGTTCGCAGCTCAGTCAGTTTATGGATCAGACCAACCCTTTGTCCGAGCTGACTCATAAGCGTCGTCTGTCGGCGCTTGGCCCAGGCGGGTTAAATCGCGATCGCGCCGGTTTCGAGGTACGTGACGTTCACAGTTCGCATTACGGACGCATCTGCCCAATTGAGACTCCGGAAGGTCCGAATATTGGTTTGATATCTTCGTTAAGTACCTTTGCGCGGATCAATGAATATGGCTTCATCATTTCCCCTTATCGTAAGGTGGAAAAAGGGCGTGTGACCGACAAGGTCGAATCGCTGACGGCAGACGAAGAAGAAAATTTCGTTATCGCTCAGGCAAATGCCCCTCTTAATCCGAATGGCACATTCCAGAACGATCGCGTTATGGTCCGTGTTCGCGGCGATTTTAAAGAAATGGCTCCTGCCGAAGTGCAGTACATGGACGTTTCTCCAAAACAGGTGGTGAGTATTGCCGCTGGGTTGATCCCGTTCCTTGAGCACGACGATGCGAACCGCGCCCTCATGGGTTCGAACATGCAACGCCAAGCAGTTCCTCTGATGGTGTCGGAGCGTCCATTTGTTGCTACCGGTATTGAAGGGCGGATTGCTCGCGACTCTCGTGTGCTGATCATCGCTGAAGAGGCCGGGAAGGTCGCTTACGTTGCGGCGGACAAGATTATTATTTCCAAAGATGGCGAAGTCCCAGTTAAGAAAAAAACGCCTAAAGAAGACTATCAGGAATACGATCTGCGGAAGTTCATGCGTTCAAACGCTGGAACCTGTTTGAATCAGCGCCCGATTGTTAAGAGGGGTGAAAAGGTTAAAAAGGGGCAGGTGCTAGCTGACGGCCCGGCCACGGATCAGGGCGAACTGGCCTTGGGTCGCAATGTGACTGTCGCATTCATGCCGTGGTGCGGATACAACTTTGAAGATGCTATCCTCATCAGTCAGAAAATTGTCAAAGAGGACGTTTACACCTCAATTCATATTGAAGAGTTCGAGTGTGGCGCCCGAGACACTAAGCTGGGCCCGGAAGAAATCACTCGTGATATTCCGAACGTTGGAGAAGAGGCTCTCAAAAATCTGACGCACGAAGGAATTATTCAAATCGGTGCGGAAGTGAAGCCCGGCGATATTCTTGTCGGGAAGATCACTCCAAAGGTTGAAACCGAGCTGGCTCCTGAGGAACGGTTGCTGCGCGCCATTTTTGGCGAAAAGGCGGCCGATGTGCGCGACACCTCGTTACGTGCGCCTAGCGGAACGTATGGCATTGTAATGGATGTCAAGGTTTCTGCTAAAAACAAGAATGCCAAGGATGCGCCCAAAGCCAAGCCAGCCGCCGATATGCGCAAACGGCAGAAAGATATCGAGGAGCGTCACAAGAGTTCTGTGCATGAACTGACCGAAGATCTTACGGAAGCTCTTAGTAATATTCTGTTGGGCGAAAAGATTCCTTTGGATGTGATGAATGTGGCGAGTGGTGACGTGATCATCCCTGCCAATCGTAAAATCACGAAGACTCTTCTCCGTAAATTGGCCGCCAGCTACGAGCATATTGAAATCGATCCTAGTCCGATCCGGATCAAGATAATGAGCATCATTGATAACTTCCGTAACAAGTTTTCGGAAGCGGATGCTGATAAGCAACGCTCGCTTGATCGCGCCGGAAGCGGCGAGGAATTCGATGAAGGGATCGTCAAGCAGGTCAAGGTTTATGTGGCCAGCAAAAAGAAACTGTCGGTTGGTGACAAAATGGCCGGACGTCACGGTAACAAAGGCGTTATCTCTCGCATTCTTCCTGAGGAAGATATGCCATTCCTGCCAGATGGAACGCCGGTCGAAATCGTTCTAAATCCACTCGGCGTGCCTTCCCGCATGAATGTGGGTCAGGTTCTTGAAACTCATCTTGGATGGGCGTGTAAGCATCTCGGTATTCATGCCGCCACGCCGATTTTCGACGGGATTTCCGAAAAACAAATTCGAGAAATGCTTGAAGATGCCGGATTGCCAAAAGACGGTAAAACGGTGCTCTATGATGGTCGTACCGGCGAGGCGTTTGAACAGCGCGTTGTGGTAGGAACCATTTACATGCTCAAACTGCACCATTTGGTGACGGAAAAGATCCATGCCCGTGCAGTCGGTCCGTACTCGCTGGTTACTCAGCAACCGCTGGGTGGTAAGGCGCAATACGGCGGTCAGCGTTTCGGGGAAATGGAAGTGTGGGCGCTTGAAGCTTATGGCGCCGCCTACGCGTTGCAGGAAGTGCTGACAGTGAAGAGTGATGACCTCGCGGGACGTACGCGTATTTATGAGTCCATTGTAAAGGGTGAGAACGTGCTCGACGCCGGACGTCCGGAGTCGTTTAACGTGCTGATCAAGGAACTGCAGGGGCTCGGCTTGAATTTTGAAGTTAAAAAGCCGAACACGGATCAAGTTTCATTCACAGGACGCATTTAATCTTTGACAGGAGAAAAACGGTGGATACACGCAACGCAGCAGATATTCT
>JADYZA010000215.1 GCA_020853375.1 Verrucomicrobiota bacterium
GGCGGGACGATGGTTCCTGAAGCGTAGGTGTTCCGCAGCAATTCGGCCACTCTGGTTTTGATGACAGGATCTTTCGACCGGACCAGCAGCGTCCAAGCGCCTTCAATCTGGCTGGTGATGTAGCGGTTTGCGGGTTTCCCAGGCAGACGCTGGGTTGGCGCGATATAAACCCGATCCGGGCCGTCGTCTCCGATCGCTGGAACATGTCCGCCCACCTCGCGACGATCATAGAGCTCCAGCAAGAACATATCCATCACCGGGTTTTCATACACACCCTGAACATCCTTCCAGCCTTGGTTTCTGGCGGCTTCAACCAGCTCGGCGATGGAGACGTATAACGCCGCAGTATGGATCATGTACCCCGGAGAAACCTCGGCATAGAACCCGTTGCGGTCAACGCCGTCGAGCATTGCGCTCATGCTCAAAGGTCCGGCGAACATGGGGTCGGCGAGCTTCCGTTCTCCGAGCATGATCCCGACCATTCCGGCACCACGCAGGTAATCCGCATGTCCGTTATGCAGCTGTTCGCCGCGCAACGCATAGTCGAGGCAGTAGATGCCGCCATCCCACAGCAGGTTCCGGATAATATGGTCCTTGATGGACTTTTCTTTCGAGGACTCTGACGGCTTTTCGAATTCGCCGCTGGCGGCCAGCAAATCGATGGTGTTCACGTAGTTATACAACCCTCTGGCGGTCTGGTAATAAGGCCGTTGCAGGCGTCCGCCGCGGTCAAAATCGGCATCGCTGGTCGGATAATCCAGCGGGCCGCGCCGGTTGGTCGGATAGGTTGCGGCGATTGCGTCAAGCAATACGGCGGCGGCGTGGGCGTAGCGCTGATCTCCGGTCAACGCATACACATCGGCCAGAGCCGGCAGGATGCGCTCTTCCAGATTTTCAAAAATAAATCCGTTGGCGCGGGCGGTGAAATAGTAGGTCTTCGAACCTTTTGTGCAGCCGTCTCCAGTGTCTGTAAAATCGGCGTTAGGATACCGGATGCCGTCTTTTCCAATCACTGTAAAGGGATCGTTCCAGCCGCCCCAGGTCAGTCGGTTCCCGCCTGGGCAGAGATTCATCCCGAGGCCGTAAACAATTTTGCATTTTGGCGCGGGAACAAGCGCCCGCAACGCGTCGTCGGTCATGGTGACAAATCGTTCGCAGAGCGCTCTTTGGCCGTTGATATATTCTTTTGCGTAGGCATTGGTTGCGACGACATCTTTTGCCGTTTTCAGCTCAGCTTGAGAGCAGAAAACAAACGGATGTTTTCCAGGTGCAAGCCAATCGCTGGGAATGACTTTCGGGCATTCCGGGATGGCGTCTTTGCCAGGAGCGACGCTTGATGCGGCGGAGGCTGTACAGCCCGTCGCCAATACCGTTACCAAAATCAGATCCTTCAGGCGCATAGTTTTACCTCTCTGTAATGAATGCCGTTTATTCTATTTATGTTATCAAAGTCGTTATAGCAGTCTGGCCGCCTGCCGGGTTTCGGAAAAGTGGCGGAAAGGAAACTCGCTACCCATCACAAGATGGCCGCTTCCGTGTTTGGCTAGAAAAGCATCCAGAGCAAACTGGGAATCCGTAAACTGCGACAGCTCAAAGAAGATTTGTTTTTTGGAGCCGAACTCTTTCAACGCCGCGCCCACTGAGCCCGGCGGCAATCCTTGGAAAACATACTGGTTCGGTGGCGACCGCCGGATGAACTCCATGATTTCCTCCGAGGTTGCCGGACGCGGGTCGAAAGACAGGTGCCGGAAGCGGTGATCGGATGATGAACAGTTCACCCAAAGCTTCAATTTCAGTTCCGCGCACAGCTCAAAAAATTTCCGGTGCGCATCGGCATTGATCTGCCAATGGTGCAAGTAGGGCGAAATAAAGCCTCCGGCAAATTTTCCGCTGGCCGCTTCCCGCACCGCGATTTCCCAGTTATAGGTGGAAGGATTCAGCACGGCCAGTGGTTTGATCCGGTCATAGGGTTCGCAGGCCTTAAGAAAATCCGCATTGGCGGTCAGTAAATCGATATGAAACATTCCGGTCAGGTCGGCGGTGAACCCGGTTTTAATCTGATTCTGCTCAAAAATATCCTGTAACTGACGCGGTGTCGGACAGGCGGATTTAAAAAACGGCCACGTCCCGCAGAAACAGAAATGCTCTTCCGAAAAATCCGGCAGATCGCGCAGCGGTGCAGGTTGCGAAGCTAATTTTCCCGGAACCGACTTCGGGTCTATACCGAAAACCCGCGCCGCATTTTTCCACAAAACTTTTTCCCGGTCTGTTTTGCTCAGGCCGGAGAAAGTCACCTTGGCCATCTGCGAAGAAAATCCTCGCCCCGGCGCATCCGAGCCGAAGAGAATCCGGTCCACACCGTCTGTTTCGAGCAATACATCAAGCATTCCAAACTCTGGAAACCCGCCGGAAATATCCATACAGGCTTTCGGGCCGGCATCCTGCAGCATTTTTAGACTTTGCCGCCAGTTTCCGCCGCCATGCGCGGCAACCATTGTGCAGTCCGGATATTGTTTACTCAGACGGACGAACTCCTGAATGGATATTTCGCCGGGGCGGTTGCCGTCGGTGCGGTTATAAACATGCAACAGAACCGGCAAACCCGCCGCCGAGGCGGTTTCCAGCACTTGTTCGGTATGGGCCAGACGTCCGGAACTGTCCTTAAGCGATATCCATAGCTTAACGCCGCAGGCTCCGGCGGCGAGAGATTGTTCAAGTTCAACCCTCCAGTTGTTTAGCTGCGGGTTCAGATAAGCCAGCCAGCGCACCCGGCCCGGGAATTTTCGGGCGAACCGGTCGGACTGCTCATTCGCGGCGCGTACCGTTGCTTCGTCGGGAAAGTCGGTCCAGTCGCCAAGGCAGGAAATAATCAACAGATCGATGCCATTCGCGGCGGCGGCCTGCATCAGCTCCTCATCGCGCGGAGGGCTGTTCAAAGGCGGTAGATGTAAGTGAGCGTCTATTATCATGACAAA
>JADYZA010000216.1 GCA_020853375.1 Verrucomicrobiota bacterium
AAAACACGCGAAGGGACCTTCGGAAAATCCTTCATGTATTTCGAGCCAGCCTATATTACCGCAGAAAAAACAGAGCGGGTTTCAACAAATGAATTTGTGATGTATAACGCCACAATCACAACCTGTTCAGGGGAAAATCCGACTGTATATGCCAAGGCAAAAGAAGTTCGAGTCCTCGATGAAAAGAAAGCCAGTGGCGTTTTCATAAAGGCTAAACACGTCACTTTCTTTGTCGGCCCAGTTCCAGTTTTTTACACCCCAATATGGCAACGCCATCTCGGTTACCGCATCTTTACCTTCACGGTCGGTTATGGCTCACGCGTTGGTGCCTTCCTTATGGGCCGTGCGGAATTGCATCCGACGGAATGGCTGACGTCCAACACGCACTTCGACCTGTATTCCAAACGGGGTCTCGGTATTGGTCAGGATTTCGACTGGGTGACTCCGCATGGTAAAGGTGCGATCGAGACCTACTATATTGACGACAACGACCCGTACAGTAACAAGGATGACAGTGCTGTTGAAAAAGCCCTGACTGATTCACAGCGCTACCGTATAAAGATCACCCATCGAGAACAGCTGAACAAAGAAACCTATTTTTCCACAAAGCTGAACTGGTTGAGTGATCCGGGCGTGTTGCGTGATTTCTTCAACGAGGAATACAAGTACGCCGCCAATCCGGAAAACTATGCTGTCGTGCAGCATTCCGCTGAGGATTACGCCGCCAGCCTGCGGTTGGATCGCCGCATGTATGATTTCTATACCGCTGTGGATCGTATGCCGGAGCTGACCTACGACAAGTACCGTTCGCAAATCGGCGATTCGCCATTTGTTTTTGAGAGCGAAAACAGCGCCGTATATCTCGATAAGCGGCATTCCGAAACAAATGCACCGCTAATTCCAGACTACAATAGTGCTAGGTTCGATACGCACGACCAGATTTTCCTGCCTCTGCGTTTTGACGAATTCTTCAATGTCATTCCGCGCGCTGGTTATCGTGGAACATGGTATAGCGACACGGAGACAGGTGATGCGGCTCTTCGTAATCTGTATGAACTTGGCACGCTGACATCCTTTAAGTCATACAAGACACTGACGGAGAAGAGCAGTTACTTTGGAACCGGTCTGCGCCATGTGGTCGAACCCTATGCCGACTACAGTTATCGCTATGCCACCATGCACACCAACGAGATTCACCAGTTTGATGCCATTGATGCGCTCGACGAGCAGAATGAAGTTCGTCTAGGTGCCCGGAACTTACTGCAAAGCAAGCGGGGCGTGAAACGCATAGCCAACGTGGTTGATAGTGATGTGTATACAACCTATCGCCTCGATCATCGATCTGGCGAAAGAGCTTTCAGCAATCTAGTCGCTGATACCGAAGTGAGTTTGACCGACAACTTCTTTATCGGGACTGATCTTGAGTACAACTGGTATACACACGACCTGACTCCGGCGAATGCGCGCGCTAAGTTCATCACGGACGATCAGAGTGAATACAGTTTAGAATACCGCTATCTGGATGGAACCCGGTCGTTGTTTACGCCTAAAGCGGTTCTCTTCCCGAACGACAAATGGTCCTATGAATTTTCCGCCAGCTACGATGGGAAATATGACGAGTGGTACGAACGGAAAATTCTGATTAACCACAAGTTTGACTGTATCGGTATGGGGGTCGGACTGAAAGTGGATGAGGACAACGAGCCGCAGTTCTGGATACAGTTCTGGCTTACGGCCTTTCCGAAGAGCGAAGTTAAACTGTAAATGATCATCTAATTTCAGGTGGAAGTCGGTTGATTCCCGCCTGAGTTTCTGAAAAATGCCGCAGACTTTTCCAATCATCGGGAAAGATTATATTTTGCGGTTCAGGGTCTTGACTTAGCGGACAATTTCTATACCTTTGGCGGCTCTTAATTCCGGTGTGGCGCAGTGGTAGCGCAGGTGACTGTTAATCACTTGGTCGTAGGTTCGAATCCTACCACCGGAGCCAATTTGACCGATGCGATTTGCATCGGTTTTTTATTTTCGCTAAAGCGCCTGACGGCCCTGAATGGCTCGAGAAAGAGTCGTGGCATCCGTGTATTCAATTGCGCTTCCTGATGGAATGCCGAAAGCCAGACGTGAAGCTTTCACGCCGCGGCTGGTGATCAGTTCGGCCAAATAACTTGCGGTGGCTTCACTTTCGACATCGGTGCCAAGCGCCACAAGCACTTCCTGAATATTTTCGGATTGAAGTCGCGATAGCAGCTCGTTTACGCGCAGATCCGCCACGCCTTTTCCTAGCGCGGGCGAAAGGTGTCCGCCTAACACGTGGTAGCGTCCGGTGAAACCGTTGCAGCTTTCAATTTTCATGATGTCGCCGGGGCTTTCCACTACGCAGAGCAAGCCCGTAGCGCGTTTCCCGTCGGTGCAGAGCGCGCAGGGATTTTCTTTTATGACGGTGATGCTCCCGCAGCGGGAGCATGTGTTCACCTGCTCATCAGCAACCAATAGAGCGTCAGCCAGTTTTCGGGCCAGTCCGTCACGGTTCTGCACCAGTGCGAACGCCATTCTTTCAGCGGAACGTTTTCCGATGCCTGGAAGTTTTTCAAGCGCCGCGATCAGGTCATCTAATGGCAAAAGATGTTTCATGGTTAGAAGGGCAGCCCCATTCCGGCAGTGAGGCTTTTCATGTCATTGGCCGCGGCCATCTGCGCCTCGTTGAGAATGCCTTTGAATGCATCCAGAATCGCGCCTTCGATTTTCTTCATATTGCCTGACTGAATCAACTCCGGAGAAATGGTGATGCTTTGCGGTTTCATATCGCAGGTCATTTTCACGGTCACCTGTCCACCAGCACTGGAAAATTCAACTTTTTTGCTGGCCAGCTGTTTCTGGATTTTTTTCATTTCAGCGACCTGCTTCATCATTTTCATCATGTCCATACGAAGTTCCTTTCTACTTTCGAATATCAAAAATTTCTCCGCTGAAGGTCTCCATGACACTTCGCACGGCCGGATTTGTGTAATACTTCTGTTTATCCGTCAGACCCTGAACCGGTGTATCAGTCGGTAGGCATTTTAAACTGCCCGCAAGAATACTGAAGCCGACAGAAACCGGACGTTTCAGAAACGAGCTGAGGGTTTTTTGAATGAACAAAAGAGTGCGCGGATTTTCCAAATTGGAAAGTTCTCCGGAAAACTCGGGATCGATGCCGATTGTGACGTGTGTGTCGGAAGCACTCAGCGGTATCGTATCCGTCAGGTAGTGCTTGGCTTGAGGCGCGCCCTTTGACATGTGCTCAATCAGCTCGGCCCATGCGGATTTGAGCCGCTCTAAATCATCCGTGGGCTTTTTTTTTACGTCGTATTCCGCCGGAGACTCTTGCGCCATGGAAACAGCGGGCGCGGCCTTTAACGCAACAACCTGTTTCATCAATTCGTCAATTGTTGCGACGGTGGCGGCGCGGGAGGCGCGGATGAGCGCGGTTTCAAGCATCGTCCGTTTAGAGAGGGCGTAGCGCATCCGGCTGTCGGCATCGATCAGCAGTTCAATGATTCGTAACAAACGTCCATCGGAACTTCTCGCCGCCTGTTTTTTGAGTGTGTCAATTTGAGTTTCCGGGAGATCAAAGGCGGCGAAATTTTTCCCGGCGTGCATGACAATCAGCAGATTGCGGAACTGATCAAGCAGTTCGAGCACGACGCGCTGCATGTCTTTGCCGCTTTGATCAATCTTTGCGACCGCTTCGATGATAGCGGGAATGTTGCCGTCCAAAATGGCGTCGGTCAGCCCTTCGAGCTGTGTGCGGCTGATTAGTCCAAACACTGAAAGCACATCGGCTTCTTCAATTGTTTTTCCTCGGAAGGAAACGAGCTGATCCAGTGCGCTTTCCGCATCGCGCAGTCCGCCTTCAGCGCCTCGGGCGATGGCGAGCAGGGCATCTGCGCTGATGGTTATTCCTTCTGCCTTGGCGATTTTCTGCAACTGAGCTGTGATGTCGGCTACCGAGATGCGGCGCAGATCGAACCGCTGACAGCGCGACAGAATGGTGCTGAGCACTTTCTGCGGTTCTGTGGTGGCGAAGAAAAATTTGACATGCGGCGGGGGCTCTTCGAGCGTTTTCAGAAGGGCGTTGAAGGCATCGCGAGAGAGCATGTGCACTTCGTCGATGATGTAAATTTTATACGGTCCGCGCACTGGGGCGTAACGGACATTGTCGCGCAGTTCCTGTACGTTATCGATCCCGCGGTTGGAGGCGCCGTCGATTTCAATGACATCCAAGCTACTGCCGTTTACAATCTCTTTGCAGGAAGCGCATGAGCCGCACGGTTCGGAACCCTGACGGTTCTGGCAGTTCAGCGCTTTGGCGAGAATGCGGGCCGTGGTGGTTTTACCTGTGCCGCGCGGCCCGACAAAAAGATAGGCGTGCGCCAGACGTCCGCTCTGGATTGCGTTATGCAATGTTTGTGTGACGTGGTTTTGACCCACCACGTCCGCGAAAACCTGCGGTCGCCATTTTCGTGCTAGAACTTCGTATCCCATGTGCTTTAGAAGGTAGCGACCCTGCTGACAGTTGGCAAGATGCTAAGGACGGTAAACTTGAGCGTTCCAATGTGTGGAAACTAGCGGTAATTCTTTCCAGTATTTGGATTTCGAATTTTCCCGGAATTACTATATCCTGAATGCCGAATTCCCCGATTGAGAGGGGACAAATTGGGAGGGCTGAACATGCGGTTGGTGCTTATTCTATTTTTCGCTCTGAGTGTGACGGGAGCATTACGAGCCGAAACGGTTGCCGGACATAACTTGTCCAACACAGAAGCTGTCGTTCAGGACATGTCGTCTAAACTGAACCGGGGTGTGGTCAACGTTTTGACGGGCTGGGGTGAGATTCCCCGCCAAATGATTATTTCAGGTCAGGATAAAGGCTGGTGGGCGGTTCTGCCGGTCGGAATTCCTGCCGGGTTGATCCTGACGGTTGCCCGCACAGGAACCGGCCTTTTTGAAATCGTGACGTTCATTGCTCCAATTGATGACTCTTACGGCCCGCTGATTGATCCGGCCTTTGTCTGGCAGAAAAGCACTCTATGAGAATTTTGATTTGTAACGACGACGGCATTCACGCTCCGGGAATTGCCGCACTGCACGGTGCGGTGAAGCAGTTTGGCGAGCTTCATGTGATTGCGCCCGACGCGGAGCGCAGCGCGGCCGGACATGCCATCACACTGGCCGATCCGATTAAGAGCATGCCGATCGAGAAAAACGGCGAATTTTTCGGCTATGGTATCGGCGGGACACCAGCGGATTGCATTAAACTGGCGGTTTGCGCCGTGATGAAAGACACCCCGCCGGATTTGGTGTTGAGCGGTATCAATCTTGGTTCCAACACTGGGATCAGTGTGATTTATTCAGGAACCGTTTCGGCGGCAACCGAAGCGGTCATTTTGGGCATTCCGGGCGTTGCCTTTTCACTTTGCACCTACACGAATCCAGAATGGGAGATGGCCGGACGGATCGTCAAAGAACTCACGCAGAAGCTCATCGAAAACCCGATGCCTCCCAATGTGCTCCTTAATATCAACATGCCCAACCTGCCGTATGAGCAGCTCAAAGGGATAAAAGTCACCCGCATGGGCCGCTCGCGGTTTATCGAAAAATTTCATAAACGACTAGATCCTCAAGGACGCACTTACTACTGGCTCGATGGTGCGCTTGAGGTTCAAGACGACGGGGCTGATGTCGATATTCACGCCGTGCGCGACGGCTATGTCTCAATCACTCCGATCCATCTCGATTTAACTTCCTACGGGCATTTGAAAACTTTCCAGAGTCTGGAAAAAACCTTCTAAAAAATTCGCACGATCTATTTTCTAGTTCAATAGTGTGTGCGGGTTGGCATCACCAGAATAGAGGTCGAAATGATGAAAACCCACGGGTTCGGGAGTTCTTGCTGCCGCCAGGCAACAACCGGAATTTTCAGGTTGATTGTTCTGATTCTCGCTGTCATGTCTGCGGTACATTCTTCCGCACTGATTTTTTCCGTACTTTCGACATATCCCGTGGTGCAAGAGTCTCCATCTCTGGACCCTGAATTTCGCACGATCATCAACAATGTCTGGCAGAATAACCGCCAGTATTTGATGAAT
>JADYZA010000217.1 GCA_020853375.1 Verrucomicrobiota bacterium
ACTGTCCCGTCCAAAGAAATTAAGCTGTCATCCTGCTTCGCCATACAGTCTCCTGACAAATTCGAGACGCTGTATATTCTTTCCTCAATATTGAAAACAAGCGGAAAATACCGCGCATTAAACTCGGAAGGCCGACTCGATTTTGGAATCAAAGCAGACGATAAAAAATGTCTCCTTACCCGCCTCGGCAGTTTGCTGAGAATCGGAAGACATTTTTAACCACGAATGGACACGAATCAATATACCTTGATCATCACAACCGATTTTCTCAGCTCCTCGACCAGATTCAGCAGATTCACCGGTTTGGTCTGGGACGGCTGTATCTTGATGCCATCCACTGTTTTCAAAAGCGGAATGAGATAGTCCGACTTAATGGCATAGTTGACGTTCTGGGTCAGATCGCCGGTAGCGGCCAACATCTTCAGAGAGTCGAGTTTGGCGGCGACGATTCCCACCAGATTGCCGTACTCGTCGAAAAGCGGTCCGCCGGAGTTGCCAGACTGTAACGGCGCACTGATCTGGTAATAAACCGGCGTGTTACCGGGGCCGGTCAAACCGCTGATTGAACCGGTCGTAAATTTAACATCCGAACCCTGCAAACCGGGATGTGGAAATCCCATTGTGAACACCTGTTCACCCAGCTTCACGCTCTTAGAAAAGCTCATCGAAACCCCGGCGGCAACACCATCCATACGCAAAATGGCAAGGTCATTACCCGCATCCTTCTGTACCACACTGGCGTTGAAATCCTTTCCCTGACAACTGACGGAGATTTTTTTGGCGTTCTCAACCACATGCCAGCAGGTCACAACGTAACCGCCTTTAACCAGCAACCCGCTACCATATCCGGATGGAGCAATATCCGCAGAAGGCACTTGGTCGGCAGGTAATTTAGCAAGTTGCTTTTTTCGCTCAAAATTCGTGATTAACTCTTTTGCTCGAGCCTGTCCCGCAGATATCTGAATACTGCTTAACTTCTTTTTCAACGCATCTTTGTCTGTCACTTCATCTTTTTGTGTAACCCTAGGCATGCCATTCACTTCCGCGACTAGGTACCAAGCGTATGCCTGAACATAATCTTCCAGTACGCCTTGGCCTTTTTCATAAGCACGCCCCAGATTTAATTGCGCTCCCGCATTACCCTGTTCTGCAGAAGAACGAAGCCATTTGACGGCCTCTTTATAATCCACAAAGGTACCGCTTCCCCAAGCATAGTTTAATCCTAGAAAGCATTGTGCGTCAGCATGGCCCTGCTCTGCAGCTTGGCGATACCACTTGTTCGCCTCTTTCTCATCCAGGGGAAACCCGTCAGTTCCAGTGTCATAACCGCGGCCAAGCCTGTACTGAGCCTCGGCATCCCCTTGTTCTGCGGCTAGGCGATACCATTTGGCAGATTCTTTGGCATCATAAGGAACACCAAAAGACGTGGAGTAAATGTAGCCGAGACTTCTTTGGGCATCCACGTCGCCCCGATTAGCTTTTTCTCGTTTTTCCACCACAAACGAAGGCTCATCAACTTTCACCGTAGATTTCTTTTCATCAATCATTCGGCGGTCATCAACTCCCACCACTCGATTCCCCTCAAGCTCTACCTCACAGTCTTTAAACATCAAAACTTCCGTATTACCAAATACGGCGCAACCAGTAGGCTTCCCCATTTTTGAAATAACCGACTCCCGCGTATCATTCCTGAAAATCTTTGCATCTGATTGCAGACGAGCCGCCGAAACAATGATCGGCAGAAAGGCGAATCCAACAATCAGCGAAACCCATCGAATTTTGTGTTTCATAAAAATCTTTTCCCTTTGCGCAATCTTTGATCCTTCGCGGTAAAAAAATCTCTTCTGCCATGGAAAAGCATGACACTCATCCTGCTTGGGGCTCACGTTTTTGAAACTAGATAATTACGGATCGCCGACTCGTCGTTGGCAAGGGTGTCGCAGCGGGTTTCGGCGGCGGCGAGTTTGTCGAGCGCCGGATGGTGTGCGGCGACGCCGATCGCCTGCTGAATGGCTTCGTTAAATTTAGCCGGGTGCGCGGTGGCGAGACAGATTGTCGGAACGGTTGGATCCGCAAAGCAGTCCGCGACAACAACGCCGACGGCGGTGTGCGGATCGAGCATATACCCTTCCTGCTCGTAACATTTTTTAATCATCGCCAGCGTCTGAGCGGTGTCTGCTTCGCCTGCGGCGAACAGCTCATCCATGACGCCGCCCTCGTTCAGCGCAACTGTCAGCGATTTATTTTTGGCAAAGCCGTTCATCAGCTCGCGCAGTTTTGCGGAGTCCTGACCCAGCCGGTAATAAAGATAGCGCTCAAAGTTACTGGCGACCTGAATGTCCATCGACGGACTGATCGTCGGCACGACGTCGCCAATGCTGTAGGTTCCGGTGTTGAAGAAGCGGGAGAGAATGTTGTTTTCGTTGGTGGCCAGAATCAGCTTTTTGACAGGAAGACCCATTTGCGCGGCGATCCAGCCGGCCATGATGTCGCCGAAGTTTCCAGTCGGCACGGAGAACTGCACTTTTGCCGCGCCGGTGG
>JADYZA010000218.1 GCA_020853375.1 Verrucomicrobiota bacterium
CTTTTTCGATGGCGTCGCGGAAAACCGCTTTCGCCTGATCGGAACTGGCGGCATCGACTTTGATTTCATCGATAGCGTTCATCAGTTCCATGATGGTCGAAATGGCCGTATGGAAATGGAACGCACCGTCGAGGTCGCTGGTGATTTTCTTCACCGACTCGTTCAGTTTGCGGTAAAGATCGCGTTCCGGTTTGTCCATTTTTCCAAGGTCTGGAACCAGCGACTTCGCGGCGATCAACAGATCGCGGTGCTGCCAGACGCGGCGCCAGATGCGGGCGAGGAAGCGGAAGGAGCCTTCGACCGCGCTGTCATTCCACTCAGCTTCTTTTTCCGGCGGGCCGATGAAGAGGGTGTAGAGGCGGACGGTATCGGCACCGTAGTTGACGATCAGCTCGTTCGGGCTGACGACGTTGCCTTTGGATTTGCTCATTTTGTAGAGCTTGCCGTCGATGTCGCTCTTTTTGCAGATCATGCCCTGCGTGAAAAGTTTGGCGAACGGTTCGTCGAAGCCGATCAGGCCGAGGTCGTGAATAACCTTGGTGAAGAAGCGGGCGTAGAGCAGATGCAGAATGGCGTGCTCGATGCCGCCGATATACTGGTCGACCGGCAGCCAATTATTGGCGGCTTCGGTGTCGATTGCCTGTGAGCCGTCGCGGGCATTGAGGTAGCGCAGGAAGTACCAGCTCGAATCGACAAACGTGTCCATCGTGTCGGACTCGCGCCGCGCCGGATCGCCGCACTTCGGGCAGGCACAATTCATGAACGCATCCGAGCCTTTGAGCGGCGACTCGCCGGTCGGCTTGAACTCGACGTCGGTCGGCAGAAGAACCGGCAGTTCGTCGTCGTTGACCGGAACCATGCCGCAGCGGTCGCAATAGATGATCGGAATCGGCGCGCCCCAGTAGCGCTGGCGGGAAATCAGCCAGTCGCGCAGACGGAAATTGATGGTGCCTTTGCCGAAACCTTTTTGCTCGGCGTACTGGATCATCGCGCCGATCGCTTCGCGATTCGGCAGGTTGGTGAATTCGCCGGAGTCGCAACAGGTGCCGTCTTCGGTGTAGGCATCATCCATGTCGGCGAGGACGAGCGAGCCTTCCAGATTCTGGATGGAAAGCTTGATCGGCAGGTTGTACTTCTTGGCGAAGGCCCAGTCGCGGGTGTCGTGCGCCGGAACGGCCATCACCGCGCCGGTGCCGTACATCAGGACGTAGTCGCCGACCCACAGCGGAACTTTCTCGCCGGTGAACGGATTAACGACATAGCGTCCGGTGAAGACGCCTTTCTTTTCGAGCACGTCGGATTCGCGGTCGAGGTTCGTCAGCTTGGCGCTGTCGGCGACAAACTTCAGGACTTCCTGTTCCTGCGGCAGACCGGCGATCATCTCTTTGAGGTTCACATATTCCGGCGCCAGCACCATGTAGGTGCAGCCGTAAATGGTGTCCACGCGGGTGGTGAAGCAGGAAACTTTGTTCGAGCTGTCGGCTTTGCCATCGGCGCGCGGAACGAGCGCGAAATCAATTTCCGATCCTTCGGAGCGGCCGATCCAGTTGCGCTGCATCGTCTTTACGCGATCCGGCCAGCCTTCGAGCGTGTCGAGATCGTCGAGCAGACGCTGGGCGTAGTCGGTGATTTTGAAAAACCACTGTTCGAGCGCCTTCTGGACGACGACGGTACCGCAGCGGTCGCAGCAGCCGTCCACCACCTGTTCGTTAGCCAGTACGGTCTGATCATGCGGGCACCAGTTGACGTTGCTCTTCTTCTTATACGCCAGCCCGCGGTTGAACATCTGAATGAACAGCCACTGCGTCCATTTGTAATATTCCGGCTCGCAGGAGGTGACTTCCTTGTCCCAGTCGTAGCAGCAGCCCCAGGCGGCCAGCTGTTCCTTCATCACGGCGATATTTTTGAGCGTGCTTTCGCGCGGCGGCGTACCGGTTTTGATCGCGGCGTTTTCGGCGGGCAGGCCGAACGCGTCCCAGCCCATCGGAGAAAGGACATTGAAGCCGCGCATCTTTTTGTAGCGGACGACGGCGTCGCCGATGATGTAGTTGCGGCCGTGGCCGACGTGCAGTTTGCCGGACGGATACGGGAACATCATCAGGCAGTAATACTTCTGCGCCGTCTTCGACAGATCGGTCTTGAACAGGCCGTGCTCGTTCCAGTGCGACTGCCACTTCGGTTCAATTTCGGAAAAAGGGTATTTCTCGTTCATTTCTTCGCGTTCCTTTCGCCGGGTGGGGTCACCCGGCCTACAGCGCGATAAATCTGTAGGCCCGATGCCTCATCGGGCGGTTTCCCATTCAAACCGCAACAGACTACGGATTTCGGCGGATTTTCCAAGCTCCGGAAACAAATTTTCAAAGCATTGAAATGGCGAACTGGATTAACTGTAAGCCTACCGCCGGAAATGGGCTTGAGCTTGCGAAATGCGGGCTACTGCTTTTTCCCCTTGAGCGCTTTTTTTGCCTTAGACTCCAGCTTTTTGATGCTCTCGGTGGCGGGTAATTTTTCGGGCATGGTGCCCCCGAGCTCTTTAATCGTTTGCCGGACTTTTGCTCCCACCTCCCGGTGGGCTTCGTTGGCGTTGTCTTTGCCGGTTATTTTTTCCCGGCGCAGCTTTTCTTCTGCTTGCGTGGCGCGGAAGAGGTTGGCCGCCAGCTCGGTGCTGCCCATGTGGTCGAGGATTTGCTGGCCTTTTTTCAGACCTTTCAAC
>JADYZA010000219.1 GCA_020853375.1 Verrucomicrobiota bacterium
TCATCGCTCATCGCCTTTCCACCATTCAACATGCTGATCAGATCATTGTAATGGATCAGGGGAAAGTTGTTGAACAAGGGACGCATGCTGAACTTCTGGAACAGGGTGGACGGTACACCTATTTTTATAACATCCAGTTCTCTCGCATAGGTTGCTCAAGCAATGTGTAGGGGTAGTTGATGACTTTATTGGTTTCAGGCTGTCAGGGACAACTTGGTACGGATTGCGCCGTATTATTTGCCGGTCATCATGTAATCGGAGTGGATTTGCCAGATTTCGATATTACAAACCGGATGCTGGTCGTGAATTCCCTAGATCGGGTGAGGCCGGATATCATCATAAACTGTTCCGCCTATACGGCGGTCGATGCCTGCGAAACCGATTCCAATTGCTGGAAGGTCAATGCCGATGGGTCGAAAAATCTGGCGGAATGGGCAACGGCCAATGGCGCTTTTCTGGTGCAGGTTTCAACCGACTATGTTTTTGCTGGGAACAAACCGTTGTTCGAACGGTATAGCGAACAGGATGAACCGGCGCCGGTTTCCGAATACGGGAAATCCAAGCTCGCGGGTGAGCGGGCGGTTTTGGAAAGCGGCGCGAATGCGGCGATTTTGCGGACGGCCTGGCTTTACGGCGCAAGCGGGAAAAACTTCCTGAAAACCATGCTGAGGCTGGCGATGCAGAATCCGGAAAAAGAAATCCGCGTTGTCAACGACCAGTTTGGCTCGCCGACGTGGTCGCATACGCTGGCAAGGCAGATTGCGGCGGTGGTTGAGGCCCAGGCTGCCGGAGTTTTTCACGCGACATCCGAAGGCTGTTGCTCCTGGTTTGATCTAGCTTCCCGCTTCTTGAGCTTGATGGATGTGCCGCACCGGATTGCTCCCTGTACAACGGCGGAATATCCGACTCCGGCGCGTCGCCCGGTGAATTCAATTCTTGAAAATGCAGCGCTCAAGAAAAAAGGAATCAACCTTTTTGAAAGTTGGGAAATGGAGCTGGAGCGTTTTGTCGCACAACATCGGGCGGATCTGATCGCGGAGATAAAAGGATTGTTGAAATGAAAAAAATACTCGTCACCGGCGGAGCAGGTTTTATCGGTTCGGCGGTTTGCCGTTATCTGGTGAAAGAAAAAGGCGTCAGCGTGCTGAATGTCGACAAGCTCACCTACGCGGGCAACACGGCTTCGCTGAAAGAAATTGATCAAAGCCCGCTTTATCGGTTCGCACAGGTTGATATTTGCGACCGGGAAAAAATCGCTGCTCTTTTCACCTCCTTTCAGCCCGATGCCGTGATGCATCTTGCTGCCGAATCGCACGTGGACCGTTCGATTGACGGGCCGGCGGCCTTTATTGAAACCAACATCATCGGTACATACAATATGCTCGCTTGCGCTCTCGACTATTGGCGCTCGCTGCCTGAATCCTCTCCAACCCGCTCTGGCTTCCGCTTTCATCATATTTCGACGGATGAAGTTTATGGTTCTTTGGGCGCAGAGGGCTTATTTGAAGAGACGACGCCGTATGATCCGCGCTCGCCGTATTCAGCGAGTAAAGCTTCTAGCGATCATTTGGTCATGGCCTGGCATCACACCTATGGATTGCCGACGGTCATCACAAATTGTTCGAACAATTACGGCCCTTACCATTTTCCGGAAAAACTGATTCCTCTGGTAATCCTAAATGCGCTGGATCAAAAATCGCTTCCAATCTATGGAAAGGGAGATCAGATTCGTGACTGGCTCTATGTCGAAGATCATGCCCGAGCACTGGTGCTGGCAGTCGAGAAGGGCGTTCCCGGCGAAACCTATAACGTTGGCGGGCGAAACGAGCGAACCAATCTCGATGTGGTCGAGACGATCTGTCGGATTTTGGACGAGCTGAAGCCGCGCAACGACGGTTGCTATAAGGAATTAATCACATTCGTCAAAGACCGTCCCGGGCACGATATGCGGTACGCCATTGATGCGAGAAAACTCGAGACAGAACTGGGCTGGAAGGCGCAGGAAGATTTTGCCACGGGCATTCGTAAAACGGTCCGGTGGTATTTGGATAATAAATGGTGGTGGGAGCCAATTCGTTCCGGCAAGTATGCCGGAGAACGCCTCGGGAAGGCGTAGTCTTTCGATGTACAGGTTTTAGACCTTATGTGTTAAGCAGATGTCCGAAATTCTAAAATTTAATCACCTAACCACTTGAAACTGAAAGTGAGGAATAGCATGACAAACAGGAAGGGAATTATTCTGGCTGGCGGATCGGGAACGCGGCTTCACCCGTTAACGCGGGTGGTCAGCAAGCAGTTATTGCCGGTTTATGACAAACCGATGATTTACTATCCGTTATCGGTTCTAATGCTCGCCGATATCCGCGAAATCCTCATTATCAGTACGCCGCATGACCTGCCGATGTTTCGCGAACTTCTGGGTAATGGTGAACAATGGGGGCTTTCGTTTACCTATGCCGAGCAACCAAAACCGGAAGGATTAGCTCAAGCTTTCCTGATTGGCGAAAAGTTTATCGGCAATGATTCGGTGTGCATGGTTCTGGGTGACAATATTTTTTACGGACATGGATTCAGTGGCATGTTGAAAAAGGCCGATGAACGTAAAGGGGGCGGTACAGTGTTTGCGTATCCGGTTCTTGATCCGGAGCGTTATGGTGTCGTCGAGTTCGATAAAAATGGCAAAGCATTGTCCATCGAAGAAAAACCAGCCAAGCCGAAATCGCACTATGCTGTGCCGGGGCTTTATTTCTACGACAACCGGGTGATTGATATGGTGAAGCACCAAAAACCTTCTGCCCGCGGCGAGCTCGAAATCACCACGGTCAATCAGCAGTATCTAGACGAAGGCGATTTGCAGGTTGAAGTATTAGGGCGCGGATTTGCTTGGCTCGACACCGGCACACATGAGTCATTGCAACAGGCTGGCAGTTACGTCGAAACCATCGAAGCGCGGCAGGGATTAAAAATCGCCTGTGTTGAGGAAATTGCATGGCGCAAAGGGTTTATCAGTGCAGAACAGATGGCTAAGCTGGGACGGGAAATGGCCAATAATCAATACGGTCGATATCTGTTGCATATTCTGAAGGAGGGTTCCTTGTGATGCTTGAATGTAAAACGTTGGAAATTCCTGAGGTGAAATTGATCTGTCCGCGGGTTTTTCCAGATGAGCGTGGATTTTTTATGCAGATATACCACGAGAAGCAGTATCGCAAAGCGGGCCTTGACGTGCGCTTTTTGCAGGAAAACTGGTCGCGCTCAACCAAAGGGGTTTTGCGGGGATTGCACTATCAGCTGAAAAACCCGCAGGACAAGCTCGTTTCCGTTATTCGCGGCGAGGTCTTTGATGTGGCGGTGGATATCCGCAGAGATTCTCCAACCTTTGGAAAATGGGTCGGTGAAGTCCTATCGGATGAAAACCATCATCAGTTATTCATCCCGAAAGGCTTTGCGCACGGGTTCTTTGTTTTAAGCGATGAGGCCGACCTGCTTTACAAATGCAGTGACTTCTACACGCCTGGTGATGAATACGGCATTCGGTGGAACGATCCAAGCATCGGAATTGACTGGCCTAGCAACGTCCCGCTTCTTTCAGGCAAAGACAAGCTATGGTCAGTATTGAGCGATGCCGTGTTAGCTCCATAGCATGTTTTTTTCAGGTAGTGGTTGAATAGGTAATTGCGTGGAGAATGAATATTCGACAAGCCAATTTGGGAAGGATCGTTAGATGAAAAAATGGAAATGTCTTCATTGTCCTCTCTGTGGGTCTGAGGGCGGTGTTTTGTATGCAGGACTGAAAGACCGACTGTTTGGTGTCCCCGGCGAATCGTCATTTCGTCAGTGTAATAAACAAGATTGCGGCCTTATTTGGCAAGATCCGATGCCTGTTCCTGAGGATTTAGGATCGGCTTACGCACGGTACTATACACATACCGATGCAGGGAAGAGAACAGGGCTTGTGCTTTGCCGACTGGCGCGGTTGCCCGCTCATGCAATCGATGCCCTATTAATCAGATTGCTTGGAATTCGCAAACAACGCAAAAAAATGCGTTATCTAGGGTTGATGGATATGCTCCCGGGACATTTGCTGGAAATAGGTTGCGGGCGTGGAACCAAGCTCTGCATGTTTAAGAATTTGGGCTGGCAGGTTGTTGGTCAAGAGATCGACCCTGAAGCTGCTGCTTATGTAAAAAATACATATGGATTTGATATTTTGTGCGGAGAGCTTTTATCCTTCAATCTTGAAGAGAATAGCTATGATGCGATTGTTATGAGCCATGTGCTTGAACATGTTCCTGATGTCACGACTGTGCTACGCGAAAGTCACCGACTGTTAAAGCCGGGGGGGAGGCTGGTGCTTACGACTCCAAATTCGGAAAGCTTTGCGCATCAAAAATTCCGAGAAAATTGGCGGGGTCTAGAGCCGCCTAGGCATCTGCATATTTTCTCAAAGCGGAGCTTGGAGGTGGCGTTGCGCCAAAGCGGTTTTTGGAAAATTTCTGTAGCGACAAATGCAGCGAATGCCCGCGGAATTTTTGAGGTCTGCTATCAGATGAAAAATGAACCTGTTTTACGTTCCGATTTTTATCCCCGCA
>JADYZA010000220.1 GCA_020853375.1 Verrucomicrobiota bacterium
ACGTCTGGATGCTCGGCGACCACCATACCGACCTTGAAGTCGCGCATAACGCCGGTGTCAAAAGCGGCTTTCTCACCTACGGCATCGGCCATCCCGGAAAATTTACCGCCGATCAGGTCTGGAACGGATTCGAAGAACTGGTAGATTTCTTCATAAATTAACCACAGAGTTCACGGAGATTCGGAGAAGATATATTTTAGTTGGAAACCTAGGGTACGGAACCTAAAGCTCTCTTGATCTCTGTGTTCTCCAGCGAGCCAAGCGAGCGGGTGGTTGGTTCTGATGGAGTTAAACAACGATTGAACCACGGAGTTCACGGAGATTCAGAGAAGATGAACTTATTGGAAGAACAACTGACCGAACAGATCATCGGCTCCGCGATTGAGGTTCACAAATTCTGGGGTCCCGGACTTTATGAAGAGATTGATGAAAGGAGCTTTTGCCGCGAGCTTGAAATGCGTGGACTGGCATTCGAACGGCAGCGGACGCTTCCTTTGCTCTATAAAGGTACTAAGGTCGGTGACAATCTGACTTTGGATGTCTGTGTTGAGAAAACCGTGGTGGTTGAAAACAAGCATGTGAAGGAATTGCTTCCGGTCCATAGAGCACAACTGATGACTTATTTGAAGCTGACAGGCTGCCGTGTCGGGCTGTTGATCAACTACAATGTTCCCGTGTTGAAGGATGGAATTAAGAGAATCGTTTTATAACTCTCCGAATCTCTGTGTTCTCCAGCGAGCGCGGCGAGCGGGTGGTTGAATATGGCGAGGTTTAAACCACGGAGTTCACGGAGATACGGAGAAGATGGGCTTAAGGGCGGAGTAGGATTGTTTCATTTGGAAATCTCCTGATCTCAGTGTTCTCCAGCGAGCACGGCGAGCGGGTGGTTGAATTGGTAGGAGATATATTATGAGTAATACTGAAGGACTGAAACTGCTGAAAAAGGGCGAAAAGAACTATCCGAAGAAACCGGATGCTTCGATTCTGGAAACCTTCAAAAACTCCAATCCGCAGCGCGACTATTGGATCACCTTTGAAACGTCCGAATTCACTTCGCTCTGCCCGATTACCGGTCAGCCCGACTTCGCGACGATCAAGATCGAATACATTCCCAACAAACTCTGCGTGGAGAGCAAATCGCTCAAGCTCTACATCTTCTCGTTCCGCAACGAAGGCTCGTTCTACGAAGATGTCACCAACCGTATCTTCACCGACCTGACGAAAGTCTGCAAACCGCGCCGACTGATCGTCACCGGCGACTTCACCGCCCGTGGCGGCATCCGCTCCAGCGTCCGCGTTGATTCAGCGGATTCTTAATCTGGAGTGCGGCGGCAAGTGTAACGCGACGCCGCTTTAGACAGAGCGGCCTCGCGCCTGCGGCTTGCGTCCGCACTCCAAAGATTCCGATTGCTCTGAACAAAATATTTCCACTCTTGACCGTCGCACTTTCAAACCATAGTTTTCCGGCGGTATGCAGAAGTGAGCGACTGAATAAACCGGAATTTAGTTCGTTCGATAGCACTATTCGCCCTATACGCATCATTGTCGAGAATGCCTCGGAGTAACTATGGTAAATGACTCAAGTTCTTGGTTTAAAAAGACGCTACCCCGGCTGCTACTAGCTACCATTTGGCTTGTCGGAATGCTTTCCGGCTGTATTTCACGGTTCGCCGCGACACGTATCAGCGTCGTGGACGAGGAGACGGGTAACCCTGTCAGCGGTGCGAGTGTGAATTGCTCTTATGCATGCATTAATTTTGACCCTTGGTCTGGCCCGAAAGCCAATACATACTGGTACAGGAAGACTGGCGACGACAATATGTTGTGGATTTTCGGACACGGGAATGCACCGTCCGTCAATGCATGGATTGACACCCCGCCTGACGGTTACTATCGCGGACATGCGGCTGACAAATCCTTTTGGGCTATTTCCTTTTTCTGTCCAATCCCGATTTGGCTTCCCCCTGTGCAAAACCTCCGTGTTGGCGTACTCAAAAAGTTGAACCCAATTCCCATGTACAGCGGGAGCGTTGTAGCCCCATATTATTTTGATTATCCTAAGGCTATAGAGAGAAGAAGCAATTGGACGGAGACCGTCGCATATGATTGCGTCGCGGGAGATTGGTGTGCCCCGTACGGCCAAGGCCGGATCAACGATCTCGTTTTCACCTACCGATTTGACTATTCTGGCAATGGCACAAACCAATGGGGAAACCCAGTGACTTATTACCGCTTGGAACGGAAACTCACCTTCTCGAATCCTGACGACGGCTTCCAGCCCGTTTCTCGTGATAATAATATCGTAGGACGACCAACAGACCTCGTAGCTCCTACGGAAGGGTATCTGCCGGAACACACATCATATTACGGTGAGACTCTTGACCACGGCTGGCGCGTTTCAGACGACACCCATGTTCAATTCTATTTTCGTATCCGCACGACGCGGGATGCCAACGGGAAACTTATTGGTGGGCATTATGGGCGAATTTCTGGCCGATACAGCGGTTACCTAGGATTAAAAATGGAATATATCCTGAATCCGACCCCGTTAGACACCAATCTAGAATTCAATGGAACAGCATTGAAGCCAGGTCGGTAGCAGATGACAAGAGGAGAATGATTGATTGCAGGATCATCTTTACAAGGTGTCGGATGCCTTAGATTGTGACGTCAACCGCTATAGATGCATCCGGAGGTTTCGGTTTCTTTGATGACGATTTTGGAGAGCAGGGGAAGCTGAGGTTTCAGTTTTTTCCAAATCCAGACGCTCATGTTCTCGCTGGTCGGATTTTCCAGTCCATCAATCTCGTTCAGGATAGCGTGGTCGAGCTGTTTTAGAATCGGCTCGCACGCTTTGGACAGGTCGCCGAAGTCCATGACGAAGCCGGTCTTCGGGTCAACCGGGCCGCGCAGATAGACTTCAATCTCGAAGCCGTGGCCGTGCATCGACGAGCATTTATGGGTCGGCGGAACGCCAGTCAGGCGGTGAGCGGCATCGAAACGCAGGGTTTTATAAATTTCCATTTCAGGCATAATAACTCCTTTGTCGAAGGTCTTAAAGTCCAAGGTCGAATGTCTTGGAATCTGACCTTAGACCTTCAGACTTTTGACATTTGACTGTATTCTCTCGGGTCTTTCGCTCCGATCTCTCTAAATCCTTTGAGTCGCAGGCGGCAGGAATCGCAGGTTCCGCAGGCTTTGCCGTCCGGCGCCGGGTCGTAACAGCTGGACGTTACGCTGTAGTCCACGCCCAGCTCCAGTCCCTTTTGAATGATCTGCGCTTTGGTCAGATAAATCAGCGGCGTGTGGACGGTCAGTTTTTCCGTGCCGGTCACGCCCGCTTTGGTGGCGAGGTTGGCCATGGCTTCGTAGGCGGCGATAAATTCCGGACGGCAGTCGGGATAGCCGCTGTAGTCGAGCGCATTGACGCCGATGAAAATATCAAAACTGCCTAGCACTTCGGCCCACGCCAGCGCGTAGGAAAGGAAAACGGTGTTGCGCGCCGGAACGTAGGTGACCGGAATTTCGTCCGGCTTGCTCGCTTTGTGCGGTACGGCGATGTTCATATCCGTCAGCGCCGATCCGCCAAACGCGCCGAGGTCGATGGTGACGGTGCGGTGTTCGACGGCACCCAGCGTTTTGGCAATCTGCGCCGCGCACTCCAGTTCAACGGCATGGCGCTGGCCGTAGCGGAATGAAAGGGCGTAGCAGTCGTAGCCTTGATCCTTGGCAATCGCCAAAGCCGTCGCGGAATCGAGTCCGCCGCTCAAAAGAACTACCGCTTTTTTCCTCATAACAATCCCATCATTTTGTGGCACTGCGGAATGATGCGCACACTGCGGCCCAGCGCGACGGCCATTTCGGATTGCCACGTCAGAACTTGTTTGGCGGTTGGTACACGGCTGGTTTTTGAGGCGGCGGTCATCGGTTGCAGAACCACGGCAGCCTGCGAACCGGAAGCGTGAATCAATTCCGCCGACTCGCTGAGATCCTGGTCCGAAGTATCCGCGCTGACGACCAGCTTGATCGTTGCGCCGATTTCCTCGCGTTCAATGATGTTGAGGAACATACGGTGCATTTCCCACGCTTCCGGTTCGCCGGTAACACTGGGAAGTTTAATATCCATTAAGACGTGATCGATCCATTCCGTCACCTTAGAGAACGGTTCGGGCAGGTCGCCGCTGGTTTCAAGATGGATCGGAAGATTCAACCGTTTGCGGGCTTCCGGCAGGAACTTCGTGAGAAAATCCGCCTGCAACAGCGGTTCGCCGCCAGTGATAAATAGATCGTCGTGAGCCGCCTCAGGAGTATTCATTTCGACCAGCAGATCAAGTAGCTTTGCGGGGGTAAGCGGATTAACCACAGACTCGAATTTTCCGCTACCCGGCTCGCGCTCAATGGAAACAAACTCGGTGCGCTCCACCGCCGTGTCGCAGTAGAGGCACTTGCGGTGGCATTCGCAGAACCGCACGAAAAGCTGACGGCGACCGATATTCAGTCCTTCGCCCTGCGCGGAGCTGAATATCTCGCTTACAAAAGCTGTTATTTTATCCATTTTGCTCATAAATTACTCGGCCTTGAGTACCACCAAGCGGGCCAATAACCAATAACTAATAACTGATAA
>JADYZA010000221.1 GCA_020853375.1 Verrucomicrobiota bacterium
AGGTGTCTGTTCATCCGGACGGTCCCAGCGGCGCATCCGTGAGTCTGATGGATGTGGCGCGCGGCATTCAGGAGCGCGGTTTCGACCTGCCGGTACTGGTGCGCCTCAGCGATATTCTCGATGCGCGTATCAAGCGGCTTCACGAGAGCTTTTCAGCGGCCATCACCGAATACAACTATCAAGGGGTGTATCGCGGTGTTTATCCGATCAAGGTCAATCAGCAGCAGCAGGTGGTGGAAGAGATTTGCAGTTTCGGCGCACGCTACCACCACGGACTGGAAGCAGGCAGTAAGGCAGAACTGATCGCCGCCATGTCCTTTTTACAGGATCCGGAAGCGTATCTGATCTGCAACGGCTATAAGGATGAGGAATTTATCGACCTCGGCCTCCACGCCCTCAAAATGGGTCTCCGCTGTGTGTTCGTGATTGAGATGCCGTCGGAACTCGACCTGATTCTTGAGCGCTCCAAAGTGCTCGGCGTAAAACCGATTCTGGGTGTGCGCATGAAGCTTTCCACGCAAGCCAGCGGACATTGGACCGAGTCCGGCGGCGAGCGCAGTGTATTCGGCCTTAACACCGCGCAGGTTATCGATGTGGTGGACCGCCTCCGCAAGGAGAACATGCTCGACTGCCTGAAGCTGCTGCATTACCACCTCGGCTCGCAGATTCCCAATATCCGCGATATCCGCGAGGCGGTCAAAGAAGGCTGTCGCATCTATACGGGTCTTGTCGATGAAGGCGCGAAGATGGGCGTGATCGACTTTGGCGGCGGACTGGCGGTCGATTACGACGGCTCGCATACCAATTTCACCAGCAGCTGCAACTACAGCACCGCCGAATACTGTTCGGCGCTGGTTGAGGAAATCATGAGCATTCTGGATGAAAGCGGCACTCCGCATCCTGACATTGTCACAGAGTCGGGCCGCGCGACGGTTGCCTATTATTCCATCCTGCTTTTCAACATCCTCGATGTCAGCCGTTTCGAAACCCACGCTCTACCGGAAACGCTTCCGGAAGACGCTCACGAGCTTCTGGTTAAACTGATGGATGCCTACAAGTCGCTTACGGCAAAAAATGTGCAGGAGTGCTACCACGATGCCATCTATTACCGCGACGAAATCCACGAGCTGTTCAAGCGCGGCGGGTTCACGTTGCGCGACCGCGCGCTGGCCGGACAGATTTTCTGGCACATCCTGACCCGGATTGCCGGACTCATTCGCGGGATGCGCTATGTTCCCGACGAGTTCGAAAACCTCAATAATGCGCTGGCGGATGTGTACTACGGCAACTTCAGCCTGTTCCAGTCGCTGCCCGACTCGTGGGCCATCGACCAGCTCTTCCCGATTATGCCGATCCATCGCCTCGATGAACGGCCCACTCAGGAAGGAATTCTTGCGGACATCACCTGCGACTGCGACGGAAAGATTGATCACTTTATTGACCAGCGCGATGTCAGACGCACGCTTCCAATGCACACGCTGAAAGACAACGAAAACTACATCCTCGGCGTCTTCCTTGTCGGAGCCTATCAGGAAACGCTGGGCGATCTGCACAATCTGCTGGGCGATACCAATGTTGTCAGTGTGCGCATTGATGCCGACGGACAGATTCATTACGCCCGAGAAATCGAGGGCGACTCGGTGTCCGACGTGCTCACCTATGTTGAATATGAGCCGAAGGAAATGGTGCGGCGCGTCCGGGAAATGTCGGAAAACGCCGTGAAGGCCGGACGGATGACCGCCAAAGAGCGGCGCGCGGTTATGGATGCCTACGAAAACGGCCTGCGCGGTTATACTTATTTTGAACGGGAAAATTAAGTTCAGGAGAACGTCATGGGTAAAGTGTTGATTATCGGTGCCGGTGGAGTCAGCGGCGTGGTGGTTCATAAATGCGCGCAACACCCGGAGGTGTTCGGGGAAATTGTGCTGGCAAGCCGCACCAAAAGCAAATGCGACGCCATCGCCGCACAGTTGAAACGTCCAATCAAAACCGTGCAGGTCGATGCCGACAACGTGCCGGAACTGGTGGCTCTGATTAAAAAGGAAAAGCCCGACCTCGTTCTCAACGTCGCTCTGCCGTATCAGGATTTGCACATCATGGACGCCTGTCTCGAAACCGGCGTCAACTATCTCGACACCGCCAACTATGAGCCGGAAGACACCGCCAAGTTTGAATACAGCTGGCAGTGGGCTTATCAGGAACGTTTCAAAAAGGCGGGCATCATGGCGTTGCTCGGCTCCGGCTTCGATCCCGGTGTCACCAGCGTTTTCTGCACCTACATTCAGAAACATTATCTGGATGAAATCCACACCATTGACATCATCGACGTGAACGCCGGCGACCACGGCTATCCGTTCGCCACCAACTTCAATCCGGAAATCAACATCCGCGAAGTGACCGCCAAAGGCCGCTACTGGGAAAAAGGTGAATGGAAAGAAACCGCGCCGCTGTCGGTAAAACACCCGTTCAAAGTTCCGGAAAACATCGGCAACCCCAACATCTACCTGATGTATCACGAAGAACTCGAATCGCTGGCCAAACATATTCCGCATCTGAAACGCGCCCGTTTCTGGATGAGCTTCGGCGACAGCTACCTCAAACACCTCGAAGTGCTAGGCAATGTCGGCATGACCCGCATCGACGAAGTGGAATTCAACGGACAGAAGATTGTTCCGCTACAGTTCCTGCGCGCGCTTTTGCCGGATCCCGCCAGCCTCGGCCCGCGCACCAAAGGCAAAACGTGGATCGGCTGTCAGGTAACCGGCATAAAGAACGGCGAAAAGAAAACCGTGACCGTCTACAACATCTGCGACCATCAGGAATGCTATCGGGAAGTGCAGTCGCAGGCCATTTCCTACACCACCGGCGTGCCGGCCATGATCGGTGCCAAGCTCATGATGAGCGGCATCTGGAAAGGTCAGGGAGTTTTCAACATGGAGCAACAGGATCCTGACCCCTTCATGGACGAACTCAACCGCTGCGGCCTGCCGTGGAAAGTGATCGAACAGGCCGTTATCGATCTCGGATAAACCCCGTCCGAATCACAAAAGGCAAACGCCCCGACACTCCATCGGGGCGTTTTTTTTATCAGAAAATAAACCGGCTCTGCCGGTTTCCAATGTTTGGAAACCCCGCTATACTCCGCGCCGATGAAACCCGTCTGCCCAATTGAAAATCTGCGTGTTGAGAGCATTCAGCCTCTCATCACACCGTACGAACTGAAAAAAAATCTGCCGCTCACGACGATCGCGGGCGAAACCGCTGTGCATGGCCGCGAAGCGATTCGTGCTGTACTGGAACGTCGCGATCCGCGCCTGCTGGTCATCACCGGCCCCTGCTCGATTCACGATCCGGCCGCCGCGCTCGACTACGCCCGCCGCCTCGCCGCGCTTAGTAAAAAAGTGAAAGAGCACTACCTGATCGTCATGCGCGTCTATTTTGAAAAACCGCGCACCACCATCGGCTGGAAAGGGTTCATCAACGATCCGCACCTCGACGATTCCTGCGACATGGAATACGGCCTGCGCGCCGCGCGTCAGCTGATGCTCGATATCACCGCGCTTGGACTGCCGGTCGCCACCGAATTTCTCGATCCCATCATCCCTCAGTACATTGCCGACCTTGTCAGCTGGGCCGCTATTGGAGCCCGCACCATCGAATCGCAAACACACCGCGAAATGACCAGCGGACTTTCGATGCCGGTCGGCCTCAAAAACGCCACTGACGGCAGTGTCCAGCGCGCCATCGATGCGCTACTCGCCTGCCGTTCTCCGCATAGTTTTCTCGGCATTGATCAGGACGGTCGCAGCAGTATTGTCAAAACGCGCGGCAATCCCGACACACATCTGGTATTGCGAGGCGGCGGCGGAAAAACAAACTATCACGCCGATGAGGTCGCGGCGGCGGCCTCAAAACTGCGCGCCGCCCATCTGCCGGAAGTTATGATGGTGGACTGTTCACATGCCAACTCCGGAAAAATTCCGGCACGGCAATCCGAGGTTTGGAAAGAGTTGCTCGAACAACGCAAACAGCCGGACTGTCCGGTCATCGGCGCCATGCTTGAAAGCTTCATCGAGGAAGGCAGCCAGCCGATCAGCAAGACCATGAAATACGGCATATCGATCACCGATGCCTGTATCGACTGGGCCGCAACAAAATCACTTTTGGA
>JADYZA010000222.1 GCA_020853375.1 Verrucomicrobiota bacterium
ATCTGCGGCGTAAAATTATCTGTTTATTTAGGTTGCGCTTCGGGCGGGATGTGTCCATCCTCCGCGCTCCTTAATTTTTTAAGGCCCCGGTGTTTACTTGCAGGAATGAAGATCGGTTATTTGGGTTCCTGCAATAAAACATGGGTGTATCAATGAAGTTTACCGAATTGGGGCTTAGCCCCGAAATTCTCGAAGGCATTTCCCGCCTTGGTTTCGAAACCCCGACGCCTGTTCAGGCGGCGGTTATTCCGGCGATTCTCAATAACGGCCGCGATCTGGTTGCGCTGGCGCAAACCGGTACCGGCAAAACCGCCGCGTTCGGTCTGCCGATTCTGCAGATGCTCGATACGAACATCAAAACGCCGCAGACGTTGATTCTCTGTCCGACACGCGAGCTCTGCATGCAGATCGCCCGCGATCTTGAAAATTTTGCCGCCTGTGTGCGCGGTGTGCGAGTGCTGGCCGTTTACGGCGGAGCCGACATCAAGCCACAGTTAGCGGCGATGGTCCGCGGTGTGGATATCGTGGTTGCCACGCCGGGCCGTATGGTTGACCTTTTGCGCCGCAAGCGCGCCGACTTTTCGAAGATTAAGCGCGTGGTGCTCGATGAAGCCGACGAAATGCTGAACATGGGTTTTGAAGAAGACCTCGAAGCAATTCTTTCCGAAGTTCCGGACGGCGCGCAGACCCTGCTGTTTTCGGCGACGATGCCGCGGCAAGTGGCTTCGATTGCCAAAAAGTACATGAAGGATCCGGAAGAGATCACCGTCGGCACACGCAATGCCGGTGCCGAAAACGTCAGCCACGAATATCTGGTGGTTCACGCCAAAGACCGCTACCGCGCCCTCAAGCGCCTCGCTGACTTTTATCCGGATATGTACGGGATTGTTTTCTGCCGCACACGGCAGGAAACGCAGGATATCGCCGATCATCTCGGCAAAGACGGTTATAAGTCCGAATCGCTTCACGGCGATCTGACACAGCAGCAGCGCGACCGGGTGATGAAGCGTTTCCGCGCCCGTGAACTGCAAATGCTGGTCGCCACCGACGTCGCCGCGCGCGGTCTCGACGTGACCGATCTGACACACGTGATTAACTACAGCCTGCCGGACGATCTCGGTAGCTACACTCACCGCAGCGGCCGTACCGGCCGCGCCGGGAAAACCGGCGTTTCAATCGCGCTGATCAATATGCGCGAACATAACAAGGTCAAGTTCATCGAAAAACAACTGGGCCGTAAATTTGTTCAGCGTAACGTGCCGACCGGCGCGGATATCTGCCAAGCCCGTTTACTCGGTCTGATGGAACGCTTGAGTCAGATGAATCCCGAGCCGGGACTGATTGATGAAATTCTACCGTCGCTCTGTGCGAGCCTCGAAGGAGTTTCACGCGAAGAACTTCTGCGCCGCTTCGCTTCGATGGAACTCCAGCGCATGCTCGACTACTACAGCAAAGAGCCGGATATCAACACCGAGCCGTTGCACGAAGGCAGTCATGCCGCACGCAAAAAGCAGACCGCCGCTGGCGGACTGGTTGAGCTGTGCATGAACATCGGCAAGGCCAACCGGCTTGCTCCAAAGCAGCTGATGAATCTGGTGAATGTCGCCGACCGCAGCAGCAGTGTCGAAATCGGACGCATCAACATCACGCACATGCAATCCTACTTTGAAGTGCCGCGCGATGCCGCGCAGGCGGTGATCGACAGCTTCGCCAAAAGCCTCGTTGATTTTGAAGGCCGCCGTGTCAGCGTAACGCTGGCTGGTGCCGGAAATCCGGCGAAACGCGACGAAAAGCGCGCGGCCAATCCGCATCGTCCAAATCGTCCGAAAAACCCGCCGGGCAAAAAGCCGGGCCACTGGCAGAAATAGTTCCAAGTAGTGGAATTAGCGGGGCGTGAAGCGGCTTTGTACACCAACTTCAGTTTGTTTTTGTACAAGGCCGGCAAGATGCCGGCGATACGTACCGCAGGCTTCCAGCCTGCAAGACACCAACAGCAAACTGAAGTTGGTATTACTTCCGTCCCGTAGAAAGAACATCCGAAAGCATCTGCTCCAAAACAGGGATCAGGTCTGGAAGATTCACTTTGCACACATCAAAAACGGCTTCTGCATCCAGATCGAAATAATGATGGCTGATGATGTCGCGCATTCCTTTTACGCTTTTCCAGTCTATCTGAGGATAGCGGGTTAAGAATTCCGGCCCCGCCACCTTGTCGAGATTCTTCAGGCTTTCACCAATGGCGATCAACTGCATACAGATTGCATCCAGCTTTTCCAGCCCTTCCTCTGTATCCAAAAAAAACGAAACCGATTTAACCGGCTCAAACCGAGCCAGTATGCGCTTTGTCGAAGCGAGAACCTGCGACAGGATTTCGATGACAAGCCGAGGGTCAGACATAACAAGCCTCTTGCTGTATGCGCTCTTTTAAGAACGGATTCATCCGCTCACGATAACTAACAATATCCACATGCCTATTCAACCGTTCCTCCAGCTCTATCCGAATTCTGGACAAGGTGAAAAGATTAGGCTCTTTTAGACGCACGACCACATCCACGTCGCTCGCTTCAGATGAAATATCTCTGGCCAGCGAACCAAAGATGCCCAGCGAGAGAATCCCGTACCGCAGACCGGACTCTTTCTGGTACTGCTTCAAAATCTGGAGCGTATCCATCTTATTCATGGGTTTATCCTCAAAGTGAACAGCTCGGAATGTACTATCTCATCCGGAAAAAGCAAAAAGGAAAACAGACAGCGCTCTTGTTGGATTATTTTTTTCTACGGCGGAGCTGCCGCCCGGCGTAAAGCACTTTCCCGGTTTGGGTCGGCTTCGGCGGTTCCACTGAGGATTTCAGTTCGTAGAGCTGGTCGCGGAGCAGCGCGGCGCGTTCAAATTCTAACTTTTGAGCCGCTTCGAGCATTTCCTGCTCCATTTCGCGGATGGTTTGGTTGATGTCATAGTCTTCGCCGGTTTCGCGCACGATGCTTTCTTCCAAATCCTCCGCATCTTTTTTGAGGTGTCCGAGACTGTCCTGAATCCGGCTTTGAATCGCCTGCGGCGTGACGCCGTGTTCGACGTTGTACGCGACCTGTTTTTTCCGGCGGTGGTCGGTGATGTCGATCATCCGGCGCATGGAGCCGGTGATGCGGTCGGCATACATAATCACTTTGCCGTCGATGTGCCGCGCGGCGCGGCCCGCCGTCTGAATCAGCGCGGTTTCCGAACGTAGGAAACCTTCCTTATCGGCGTCCAGAATCGCCACCAGCGATACTTCCGGCAGATCAAGACCTTCGCGCAACAGGTTGATGCCGATCAGGCAGTCGAACTCCGCCTTACGCAGTCCGCGCAGAATTTCCACTCGTTCGATGGCATCGACTTCGGAATGAAGATATTCAACGCGCAGTCCGACCTTTTTGAGATAATCGGTTAAATCCTCGGAGGTGCGTTTGGTCAGCGTCGTCACCAGTGTCCGCTCGCCGCGTTCGGCGCGGGCGCGGATTTCCTCCATTACGTCGTCGATCTGTCCTTTCAATGGACGCACTTCGACCGGCGGATCAATAATGCCGGTCGGGCGGATCACCTGTTCGACCGTTTTGCCGCCCTGCTCTTTCTCGAACGGGCCGGGCGTCGCGGTGGTGCAAATAATCGGGCCGGTGATATTGAGAAACTCTTGAAACTCCAACGGGCGGTTATCGAGCGCCGACGGTAAACGGAAGCCGTGTTCAACCAGCGTTGTTTTGCGGGCGCGGTCGCCGTTCGACATACCGCGAACCTGCGGAAGCGTCACATGCGACTCGTCGATGATCGTCAGAAAGTCCTTCGGAAAATAGTCGATCAGGCAGGCGGGCCGTTCGCCGGCTTTACGGTCGCCGAGGTGCCGGGAATAGTTTTCGATGCCGCCGCAGTAACCGATTTCTTTCAGCATTTCGATGTCGTACATCGTCCGCATGCGAATGCGCTGCGCCTCGATCAGCTTGTCGTGATCCTCAAACCACTTCACTCGCTCTTCGAGTTCGGCCTTGATCCGCGTAATCGCCGGTTCGAGCTTTTCCGCCGCCATCACGAAATGCTTCGCAGGCGAAATGGTGATCCGTTCGAGTTCTTCCTCGGTGGCGGCGGTCAGCGCGTCAATCCGGCGGAGGCTCTCGATCTCATTGCCAAAAAACGAAACGCGGATGCCGTGCGTGGCATAGGACGGGAAAATATCAATTGTGTCGCCGCGCACACGGAAGGTTCCGGGCTTCGGCTCGTAGTCGTTACGTTCGTACTGAATCAATACCAGTTTTTCAAGAATCCCGTCGCGGCCGCAGGTATCGCCGACATGGGCGGAAAGCACCAGCTCGCGATAGTCCTCCGGCGAGCCGAGGCCGTAAATGCAGGAAACCGACGCGACAATAATCACGTCGTCGCGGCTGAGCAGGCTGTCGGTTGCCGCCAGCCGGAGTCTCTCAATCTCCTCATTGATCGAAGCGTCTTTCTCGATAAACGTGTCCGTCTGCGGAATGTAGGCTTCGGGCTGATAGTAGTCGTAATAGCTGATGAAAAACTCGACGGCGTTGTTCGGAAAAAAACTCTTCAGCTCGGCATAGAGCTGCGCCGCCAGCGTTTTGTTATGGGAAATCACCAGCGCGGGTTTCCCCTGTCGGGCGATCACGTTGGCAATCGTGAACGTTTTGCCGGAACCGGTCACCCCTTCCAGAGTTTGGAAACGCTGACCGCGCGCCAGCCCGGCGCACAACGCCTCGATCGCCGCCGGCTGGTCGCCGGTCGGTTGATAACCTGAAACAAGCTGGAAGATCGAACTCATCGACCCGAAAGGTACCGGATTCCCCAATGTTTGGGAAAATTTTAACCACTAATCTTCACTAATCGGCACTAATAACAAATGGTCATTCCCTTAGTGGAAATTAGTGAAGATTAGTGGTTAAATCCCCGCATAAATTTTTGAAAGGAACCTCTCATGGCTGGCGAATATGTTTATAACCTGCAGAACCTGACCAAACAGCACAACAAAAAGACGGTGCTCGACGATGTGACCCTCGCCTTTTTCTTCGGCGCGAAGATCGGCGTGATCGGCGGTAACGGCTCCGGTAAATCGTCGCTTCTGCGAATCATGGCGGGCGAAGACACCGAATACATGGGCCAGGTGCAGATCGCCAAGCGGGCGCGGATCGGCTATCTGGCGCAAGAACCGCAACTCGACAATTCCAAAACCGTCATGGGCAATGTGATGGAAGGCGTCGCTGCCTCACAGGCGATTCTCGACCGCTACAACGAAGTATGTGATCTGCTCGGCACCGACATTTCCGACGAAGAGAGCAACAAGCTCAACGATGAACTGGGCGAGCTTCAGGACAAGATTGACGCGCAGGATCTTTGGAGCCTCGAAAGTCAGGTCGAAATGGCAATGGATTCGCTCCGTCTGCCGCCCGGCGACAGTTCCGTCGAAAAACTTTCCGGCGGTGAAAAACGCCGCGTAGCCCTCTGCCGCCTGCTAATTTCCAATCCCGACGTGCTGTTGCTCGACGAGCCGACCAACCATCTCGACGCCGAATCGGTCGCATGGCTGGAAGAATATCTGAAGCGCTACACCGGCACGATCGTCTGCATCACCCATGACCGCTACTTTCTCAACAACGTCACCGAATGGATTCTGGAACTCGATGCGGGCCGCGCCTTCCCCTACAAAGGAAACTACGAAGCGTGGCTGTCGCAGAAACAGGCGATGCTCGACGCGCAGAACAAACAGGCCGCCTCGCGCAGCAAACTGCTGGCGCGTGAACTCGAATGGATTCGCACCAATCCGGTGGGCCGCCGCACCAAGAGCCGCGCCCGCATCCAGAACTATGAACAGCTCGCCAAGCAGGAAATCGACACGCGCGAAGACAGCGTCGAAATCCAGATTCCTTCCGGCGAGCGGCTCGGCAATCTTGTCGTGCGCGCCGAAAACCTCACCAAGAACTACGGCGAGCGCGTCATTTTTGAAAACGTCAGCTTTGACCTTCCGCCCGGCGGGATCGTCGGCATCATCGGTGCCAACGGTGCCGGTAAAACAACGCTCTTCCGCATGATCACCGGACAGGAAGAACCGACCTCCGGCAAACTCGACATCGGCCCGACCGTCAACGTTTCCTACGTTGACCAGTCGCGCGATTCGCTCAACCCCGATAAAAACATCTACGAAGAAATCTGCCGTGGCAACGAATGGCTCGACCTTGGCGGCAAGCGGATGAACGGACGCGCCTACTGCGGCAAGTTCAACTTCAAAGGCGCTGAACAGCAGAAAAAAGTCGGCATTCTCTCCGGCGGTGAACGCAACCGCGTCCATCTGGCGAAGCTGCTCCAGCGCGCCGGCAACCTGCTACTGCTCGACGAACCAACCAACGACCTCGACGTCACCACGCTGCGCGCGCTCGAAGAAGCGCTGCTCAGCTTCGGCGGATGCGCCGTCGTCGTCAGCCATGACCGCTGGTTCCTCGACCGCATCGCCACGCACATTCTGGCGTTTGAAGGCGACAGTAAAGTCACCTGGTTTGAAGGCAACTACGAAGCCTACCACGAACAGCGCCGCAAACTGCTCGGCGACGAAGCCGACAAACCGCACCGCATCAAATTCCGGCCTGTTTCGCACAAATAGAGCAACGTTCCAGACATTGGAACGCCGCACCTTGAACGGGAAACGGGATTGACCGCGCCGATGCGACGGGGCATGTTCTGCCATCATCGGAAAGGGCGTTTATGGCGGTTTCAATTCAGCTTCAGAATCTGGTCAAATCCTTTGGCTCCGTGCGGGCGGTGGATAACATCAGCCTGACCATCGAACCCGGAGAGCTGTTCTTTCTACTGGGGCCGTCCGGTTGCGGAAAAACCACACTGCTGCGCTGTGTAGCAGGCTTCGCGGAACCCGACAGCGGAACCATTTTGATCGGCGGGCGCGACATAACCCATTTGCCGCCGCACCGTCGCGATACGGGCATGGTGTTTCAAAGCTATGCTCTTTGGCCGCATCTGAGCGTCGCCCGCAATGTGGCTTTCGGTCTGGAAATGCGCAAACTCAGCAAAGCGGAAATTTCCCGCCGCACGGACGAAGCGCTGGCGATGGTCAAAATGCAACCGTACGCCGCCCGCAAGCCGGCACGGCTTTCCGGCGGACAGCAGCAACGCGTCGCGCTGGCCCGCGCGCTGGTGATTCATCCGCAATGTCTTTTACTGGATGAGCCGCTCTCGAATCTCGACGCCCAGCTAAGACTGGAAATGCGCACGGAAATCCGCCGCATCTGCAAAGAATCCGGGCTCACCGCCATCTATGTCACCCACGACCAGAAAGAAGCTCTCTCGGTGGCCGACCGGCTGGCGGTTCTCCGCAACGGAAAAGTGGAACAATGCGGAACGCCGCGCGAAGTGTATGCACGGCCGACCTCGATGTTCACCGCCAGCTTCATCGGCGAAACCAATTTTATTCACGGAATACTGGAAGGTGGCGAAGGCGGACGAGCCAAAGTTCGCACGGAACTGGGGCTGTTCGTTTCTGAAGCCTCTGCGCCCGGACTGCGAACCGGCGACCGCGTGGTGCTTTCACTCCGTCCGGAAGTCCTGCGATTGGATGAACCGCCTGCCAGCGCGACAAACCGCATCCGCGGAATAGTTCACGATACGATTTATCTCGGAGAAATGGCGCAGCATCAGCTCCGGACAGAAAATGGAACCAACCTGAAAGTTTTTGATGTGAATCCCCGCCTCATCGCCCGCGACACGGAAGAGCGCGCCGACGTCTGGATCGATCCCCGCGATGTGGTGGTATTACCCGCCGAGGAGGCGGACCGCTCATGAGAAATCTCGTGGTACTGCTGGCCGCGGCGGCAGTGATCGCTCTGCCGTTTCTGTTCCGGCAGAAAGCGCCGGACGGCGCATGGCATTCCGGTGATCCGGTGCTGGTCATCATCACGCCCCACAACGAAGCGATCCGCTACGAATTCGGACGGGCCTTCAGCCGCTGGCACGCCGAGAAGTTCGGACAGCCGGTTAAAATCGACTGGCGGATTATCGGCGGCACCACCGAAATCGCACGGTATCTGGAAAGTGAAATCCAGACGTCGTTTCGCGGATGGTGGACCGGCCCGCAGAATAAACCGTGGCCGCGCGGCGGAACTTTCGCGCTGACCGATCACCGCTTCCGGAGCGAAGACCCGGAACTCGCCGCCATCCGCCGGACACTGCTTGGCACCGACAACCCGACGGCATTCGGAACCGGCATCGATCTGTTTTTCGGCGGCGGCGAATACGACCATTCGCGAGCCTTCGCCAAAGGTCTAACGGTCGCTCCGTGGACAAACGGTATTCCGGAAAAACTCGTCCGAACCTTGGAAGACGCTGAGCTGATTCCGGAACGGATGGGCGGCGAACTCTGGCGTGCCGAAGGCTTTGTCGGAACAGCTCTGAGCAGTTTCGGCATTGTTTACAACAGCGACCGGCTCGCCGATCTCGGAATCCGGAATCCGCCCGCCGCATGGACAGATCTCATCAATCCAGTCTATCACCGTCAGCTCGGCGCGGCAGATCCGACCAAAAGCGGAAGCATCGCCAAAGCCTTTGAAATGATCATCCACCAGCAGATCAGCCGGGAAGTCGCGGCGGCTGGATTTTCAGCGGAAACCGAAACGACTCCCGACCGGAAAGACCCGGCCTATACCGCCGCGATTGAGCGCGGCTGGGTGAACGGAATCAATCTTGTCCGGCTGATCGGCGCCAACGCGCGTTATTTCACCGACAGCGCGAGCAAGGTACCCATCGACGTCAGCACCGGCGATGCCGCCGCCGGACTGGCGATTGATTTTTACGGACGCTATCAGGCGGAAACCAGCCGGAATCCCGCCACCGGCGCAGAGCGTATGCGGTATATCACTCCGGCGGGCGGATCAAGTGTCAGTTGCGATCCGATCAGCGTTGTGCGCGGAGCGCCGCACCGCAAACTGGCCGTGCGCTTTATCGAATTCACCATCAGCGAGTCCGGACAAAAACTCTGGAACTACCGGCCCGGAACTCCGGGCGGCCCGGAAAAATTCGCGCTGCGCCGCCTGCCGATCCGCCGCGACTTTTATCCGTCGGACCGTCCGGAAATTCAGGCCCGTTTCGAGGCGCATCGACCTTACACCTCTGACGATCTGGGCGACCCGGGCGTTAACCCCTACCAGCTCGCCGCGCAATTCACCTACGTCAACCGCTGGACTGGGCGGCATTTCAACATTCATCGCGATTTGATCCGCGCCATGTGTCTCGACTCCGGCGACGAACTGAGCGCCGCCTGGGCCGCCATCGCCCGCGCCGGAGGACCGGATGCCGCACCCGAAGCCATGGCGGCGTTGCTGGCTTTACCGCCCGGCCTGTCGTGGGAAAGCGTGCTGGATCCGGAACGGTTCAACTCCGCGAAACGGATGGATTACCTGCGGGAATGGGTGATTTTTTTCCGTGCGCAGTACCGCGAAGCCCGCCGTCTGGCGGAAGGAGGCCATGGTGCGTAACCCGGCCGCCCGAACGGTTTTTCTGCTGACGCTGACGGTTTTTGCCGCCGGGTTTCTCTTCCCGCTCTGGCTGGCCGTGCGCAACGGCTTTATCTCGCCCGACGGGCAGTTCACTCTGCATTACCTGACCGGCGTGTTCCGCAATCCCGTCTATCTCGAAGGCCTTCTGAACAGTCTGCGTATTGCGACCGGTACCACGGTGCTGGCGACTCTGCTGGCGCTTCCGCCCGCCTGGCTCTCCACCCGGTATTCGTTCGCCGGAAAAACCGGGCTCAACGCTCTGATGCTGGTGCCGATGATTCTGCCGCCTTTTGTCGGCGCGATCGGGTTCCAGCAAATCCTCGGACAGTACGGAGCGCTGAACGCTCTGTTTGGAATCAACATGGACTGGCTTGGCCGCGGACAGTTGTCCGGAGTGGTTTTATTACAGGCGCTGTCGCTCTTTCCTGTCATGTATTTAAACATCACCGCCGCGCTGGCGAATATCGATCCCGCGATGGATGAAGCGGCGCAAAACCTTGGCGCATCCGGGCTCACTCGTTTCCGGCGTATCACCCTGCCGCTGATGATGCCCGGCCTGTTCGCGGGCGGAACGATCGTTTTCATCTGGGCGTTTACAGAGCTTGGAACGCCGCTGATTATGAACTGCACCCGCGTCGCGTCGGTGCAGGTTTACGACGCGCTCAAGGAAATCGGCGGCAATCCGTTCCCCTTCGCGCTGGTCTCCGTCATGCTGATCGTCAGTACCGGACTTTATTTTTTGAGCAAATTCCTCTTTGGCGGCGGGGCGTATACAATGCCTGGAAAAACCTCGACTGCGTTTCAGGAAATTCCGCTCGAGGGCGGACGGGCGTGGCTCGTCCGGATGCCGTTCCTGCTTCTCATCGGACTGGCGTTGTTGCCGCATCTCGGAGTGATTCTCACCAGCTTCACCGCGCCCGGCGGATGGTACCGCTCGGTTTTGCCGGACGGCTTAACGACCGGAAATTATCTTGAAGCGCTGGGGCACGATATGACGATCAGCGGGATTCGCAACAGTCTGGGCTTTTCGCTGATCGCAGTGCTTTTCACCCTCGTGTTCGGAATCGGCATCGCCTTCGTCACAGTGCGTTCCACTCTGCGCTTCCGGGGATTGCTGGACGGACTTGCCATGCTTCCACTGGCGGTTCCAGGGCTTGTAATGGCTTCCGGCTATCTCGCGCTGAGTTCGCTTCTTTCCAATCTGGAAGCGGTGCGTAATTCCCCCGCCCTCCTGAATCTATTCGACATCAAAACCAATCCGTCGCTCTTTCTGGTGCTGGCCTACGGCATCCGCCGGCTGCCGTACATGGTGCGTTCAGCGTCGGCCGGACTTCAGCAAACCAGCGTCGAACTCGAAGAATCGGCCGCCAGCCTCGGAGCCGCGCCGGAAGTCAGCCTGCGCCGGATCACCCTGCCGCTGATCACCGCATATCTCATTGCCGGGGCGTTGCTCGCCTTTGCTTTCAGTATGCTCGAAGTTTCCGACAGTCTGATGCTCGCCCAGCGCGAAGAGTTTTATCCGATCACGAAAACCATCTACGAACTCTTCCAGCTCATCGGCACCGGAAAATACATCGCCTCCGCGCTGGGCGTCTGGGCCATGTTGTTCCTGACCGTCACACTGGTCGGCAGCAGTCTGTTGCTCGGCAAAAAACTCGGGGCGCTTTTCCGGACCTGATCCGGTTCCGCCTTGAGTTGTAAATTTTGTTAGTGTACGAGAAGAACTCGGAATCGAGTTGGATAACACGCCAAACAAGGATGAAACACCATGAAAGCCGCCGCCGAAAACAGGGCCGAAATGCGCAAATGGCTGGAACGCATGCTTCACTGGATTGAACGTGGCGAGCTTCCAGCCATACCTTTCGCCGGCTGGACAACCTCCGGCTACGCCAATCGGCCGGCTCCGAATATCGAACTCGTTTACATGGAGCAGGGACATTATGACAAGTTGTTGATCGGCGATCGCAAAGTTTGTTTCCCGCAAGGGCATGTCGCGCTTCACAACATCCATTTCGGAAACTATGCGCCGCGCGAAAAACGTGCCATCCCCTTCAATGCCTGGTGCCTGTTCTTAAAGTTGCCCAAAGGAATGGCTGAATTCAAAGAAATGGAATCGGCTCCGGTGTTCTGCTCTATACCGGTGAACCATTCCAAACGAATGGCCGCGCGCTTCCGCTCCGTTTCCGACCGATGTCTGGAACCCCGGATTCCACGGCCCACCGACTATTCGGAAGCGCAGATCATGTACGATCCATTGCGTCCGGCACCCATGCAGAACCTTGCTCGAATCCGTGTCAAAGCGGCTTTGCTGGATCTGCTGGCCGAACTGCTCGACGAGGTTGGCACAGCAGAGGAGAAGACTCCAATGCCAGAAGGCGTCCGCCAGGCGATGATTTATATGGAACAGAACTACATGAACCCGAACTTATCGTTGAGCGACCTCACTGTAGCGTCCGGAATGAGCCGTTCGAGGCTTGGAACGATTTTCCGGAGTTCAGCAGGTGTCACGCCCATGCAGTATCTTCGCAACCTGCGCCTGACCCAGAGCCGACGACTGCTCAAGCAAACAGATTTACGCATCGCTGAAATTTCCGCGCATATCGGGTTTTCGGACGCATTGTACTTCTCGCGCATATTCCGGTTAGAAACCGGTTGTAGCCCCGGCCAATACAGAGCTTGAACCAGACCTCTGCGGCGTACAAAAACTCCGCACACATCCGGCTTACCGGATTTTGAGTGTGGCGAGACCGATCAGCGCGAACGCAATGGAAAGAATCCAGAATCGAATGGTGATGCGGTTTTCGTATGCATCGACCGACTTCCCCTGCGCTTTCGCCAGATATTCAAAATGGTGATGCAGCGGCGCGCAAAGGAACACGCGGCGGCCTTCGCCGTATATTCTCTTTGTGATCTTAAACCAGCTCTGCTGAATCAGCACACTGGCGGCTTCCATGACAAATACGCCGCCAACGATGACGAGCACCAGCTCTTGCTTGATTAAAATCGCAACCGCCGCAATGCCTCCACCGATGGCAAGACTGCCGGTATCGCCCATAAATACACGCGCCGGATGACAGTTGAACCAAAGAAATCCAAGCCCTGCTCCGAGTAGCGCGCCGCAGAAAACCGCCAGCTCGCCTCCGCCCTGAATAAAAGGAACCTGCAGGTATCCGGCAAACGCGAAGTGACCCGCCACGTAGGCCATCACCAGATAGGCCGCCACGGCTGAATTGGTGCAGCCGATTGCCAGTCCATCGAGTCCATCAGTCAGATTAACCGCATTGGAAGAGCCGACCAGCACCAGAAACAGAAAGGCCAGCGAGCCGAACAGCCCCATAGAGGAAATCACCGGATGTTTTACAAACGGAACCATCAGTTCCTGAACGCGCATATAGGTTTCGGCATTTGAAAAAAGCGCCAAAAGAAGCACCACGGTCCACCCCGCCTGAGCCGCCATTTTCACACGGGGAGAAAGCCCGCGTTTCCGTTTGATCTTCAAATAGTCATCGATGAATCCGAGATTCCCCATGAACCCGAACGTGGTCAGAGCGCATAGAACATAAAAATTTCCCGGCATGGCCCACAGCACTGTCGCGGCCACCGTGGTGAACAGAATCATCAGCCCGCCCATTGTCGGCGTGCCGACTTTCGCCTTACGGTCGAGTCCCGCCACGCGCCCGTCCTCGCACAGTTCGCCGTATTTGACGACCCGCAGCTTTTCGATCAGCCACGGACCGATAATCAGGCTTAGAATGAATGCGGTTCCAGCGGCCAGCACCGCACGAAGCGTGATATAACGGAAAATGCGCAACGGTGAAAAAACATCACTGAACTGACAAAGCCAATAAAACATAAACAATTTCTCCGGTTAAATTTTTGTTATTAATTCATCCAAAATGGATTCGAGCCGTTCGCCGCGCGAGGCCTTGAGCAGAACCATATCCCCGGCACGCAAATGTGTACGCAGAATATCCACCGCCGCCGTTTTGTCCACACCCACGACTCCCTCGCAGACAATCTGCGCTCCGAAATCTCCGACCGTGATCACGCTGTCGAACTTCAGCGTATCCACAAACCGCCCCAGCTCGCGATGTTCTGCATTCGCGGTTACGCCAAGTTCACGCATTCCGCCAAGGACGGCGAAGCGCCGCCCTTCACACGGAAGCTGCGAAAATGTTGTAAGCGCGGCGCGCATCGAAAGCGGATTGGCGTTGTAGGCGTCATTGATGAAAACAATGCCGTTATGCAATGTCCGCTCCCACCGCATGGGCGCGGACTGAAACGTAGAAAGGCCGGACTGTACGGCTTCTGGCGAAAGGCCTAGCTCCAGCCCCAGCGCGGCGGCGCGGCGGGCGTTGCGGATCATATGCTCGCCGGGCAACGGCGCGGCGAAAGCAAACGGCTCGTTGCCGAAGGCGACGACGCGGCCTTTGCATTTTGATTTGAACAGTTCGAACCATTCCGACGTTTCGTCAAGCAATGCGTTGTCGGCATGCGCCAGCAGAGATGCTTTCTCCGCGGCGATTCCGTCCAGACTCTGGAAAAATTCAATATGAGCTTTTCCAATGTCTGTAAGCACTGCCCAGTCAGGCCGGAGCAGGCTGGCCAAGCGGTCGATCTCGCCGGGATGATTCATTCCGAGTTCAAAAACAAAAAAGTCGGCGTTACGGTCGGCGGCCAGCATGCTGAGCGGCAGTCCGACATCGTTATTCCAGTTTCCGGGCGTTTTGCAGACACGACCCTTCTGCGCCAGCACCGAGGCGATCAGCTCTTTGACGGTTGTTTTCCCAACGCTTCCGGTGATGCCGATGACGGTTCCGCCCCAGCGCCCGCGCACACCGGCGGCAAGCATCCAAAGCGCGGACATCGTATCCGGAACAATCATCTGCGGCACGGTTCCAAACATTGGAAATTCGCGCTCAACAATAAGACCCGCAGCGCCCTTTTCAACGGCCTGCTGAACAAATTCATGGCCGTCGTGCGTTGCGCCCCGAATGGCGATATACAGCTCGCCCGGTTTCAGCGTGCGCGTGTCGTGCGAAATTCCAAGGATTGGAAAATTCCGGTCTGAGTTTTTCCAAGGTTCGGAAATCCACGCCGCACATTCTGCCGCGCTGTACTTCACCTGTTCCATCAGAGAGCCTCCCGGACGGCTTCACGATCATCGAAAGGAAATATCGCGCCGTTAAATTCCTGATAGGTTTCATGTCCCTTCCCGGCGACAAGCAGAATGTCTTTTTTGCCGGTCAATTCCAGTCCGCGTGAAATGGCGGCCTTCCGGTCGAGAACAACTTCATATTTTCGTTCGGAATCAAATCCGGACGCAATACCGGCGGCGATTTTCTCGGGAATCTCATTGCGCGGATTGTCATTGGTGATGATGGAATAATCCGCCAGCCGTGCGGCGACTTTGCCCATCAGCGCGCGCTTGCCTTTATCGCGGTTCCCGCCGCAACCAAATACAACGATGAGCCGGCCGGATGTGATTTCGCGCAGTGTTTCCAGAACATTGCGAAGCGCATCGTCCGTGTGGGCATAGTCCACAAAAACCCGTTTGCCTTTATGATTCGGAACCGCTTCAAGCCGTCCCGGAACGCACGACATATCCGCCAGTGCTTTCGCAATGATGTCGACAGGAATGCCCAATGCGCCAGCGGCGGCAAATGCGGCCAGCGCATTGAACAGGTTGAATCGACCGATCAGCTGCAGATGAATATCCAGCTCGCCCCACGGACTTTGCACACGCATCCGCGAGCCTTTGGTGTCGGTGACAGGATGGATCCCGCGCACGGTGGCTCCGTCCTCAAAGCCGTATGAAATCAGTCCGGCCGAGTCTTTCTTTTCATCGAGAAGCCGCCTGCCCCACGGATCATCCCGGTTGATGACCGAAAATCCACCGACCTGATTGAAGAGACGGGATTTGGCAATAAAGTATTCTTCCAGCGTGCCGTGATAATCGAGATGGTCTTGCGTGAGATTTGTGAAAACGGCGATGTCATAAAGAATTCCGTCCACTCGATGCTGAGACAATGCATGCGAAGACACTTCCATAATGGCGCTGTCGCATCCGGCGCGTTCCATTTGCATAAACATCGCCTGCAGATCGGCCGATTCCGGCGTGGTGCGCGAGGCGGGAATTATGCGATCGCCGATCTCGTAACGCACGGTTCCCAGCAGTCCGGAACGCCGGCCGGCCGCTTTAAAAATTTCGCGCAACATGAAACTGACGGTGGTTTTTCCGTTGGTTCCGGTGACCCCGACGGTGCATAGACGCGTGGACGGGTTTCCGTAAAAACGGCTCGCGAGCTTGGCCAGCGCCGCCCGCGCGTCGGGACCCTGGACGCAGGGAAAACTTCCGCCGGAAGCGCACGATGTCTGCGAGACCACTGCGGCGGCACCGCGTTGCATGGCGTCTTCGATGTATGCCGCTCCATCGGCTTTCTCACCATGCAGCGCCACAAAAAGCGAACCGGGAAGCGCGCGGCGCGAGTCGTACACAATTCCTGTTATTTCACAGGAAAGGTCTCCGGTGATCTCCACCGTTTCAACACCGTTTAACAGTTCGTTCAGGTTCATGATCTTCTCAGTCGAAACCATTCTCTTCGCCGGAACCGCCGGTTTCAATATCCTTCACATACTCCGTAAGAAACCCTTCGGGCGGAATGCGCAGATAACGCACGGTCTGGTCGGCGATTTCTTTAAAATACGGCGCACAGACCGTACCTCCGTAATGTCCGCTCTGCTTCGGTTCGTCGGCCACGACGATAATGCTGATCGCCGGATTGTCGACCGGCAAGAAACCGACAAAGGAGGAAACAAATTTGCTGCTGTAATAGCCGCCTTCTACAAGGTTGACCTTTTGAGCTGTGCCGGTTTTACCACCCACTCGATATCCCGCAAGCGCCGCTTTCGTCGCGGTGCCCCCCGGCTGTGTAACCCGCTCAAGCAAGCGCCGCATTTCTTTCGCTGTTTCCGCACGGATCGGGCGACTCAAAACTTCGGGTTGCGGTTCCGAAATGATTTCACCGTCAGAATTTACAACCTTGCGGATAATCTGCGGACGCATACGAACGCCGTCGTTGGCGATTGCACTGATCGCATTCAACATCTGCAATGAAGTCACCAATACTTCGTGACCCATGGCGATACGGCTGATACTCAGCTTCGACCAACGATCAGTTTTCCAAACAATGCCGGCATCTTCGCCGGGAAGAGCAATGCCGGTGCGGTCGCCAAATCCAAAGGCCCTCATCGACTGATACACTTTTTGCTCGCCCAGCTTCAACGCCACTTTGGCTGCGCCAATGTTACTCGATTTCTGAATGATGTCGGCCACGCTCAGCAAACCTTCAGGATGCGAGTCATGAAGAATTTTCCCCGCATAAAACCATGAGCCGTTTTCACAGTCGAAAATATCCGAGGCACGCACAGCACCGCTGTCGAGCGCCGAGGCAACAATCATGGCTTTAAATGTTGAGCCAGGCTCATAGGTGTAGTTGACGGCGCGATTGCGCATCCATTCCGGCGGCGCTGTACTGAAACGGTTTGGATTGTACGTCGGCAGCGAAGCCATCGCCAGAATTTCACCGGTACGCACATTCTGCACGATCGCCCAGGCCGCATTCGGCGCGAATTTTTCACACAAATTATCTAAGGCCTTTTCGGCAAAATGCTGAATCTGCTGATCAATCGTCAAATAAACATCCGCACCCGACTGCGGATCGATATCGACCGTGCGCCGACTGTATATCTCGTGACGACGCCCGTCTTTTTGACTAATGCGCAAACCCGCCACGCCCTGAAGCGAAGTGTTCATGCGCTGCTCAACACCTGCACTTCCAACTCCTTCATAATTGGCATACCCGATCACATGCGCGCCAAGCACGCCCTTGGGATAATCGCGAATCGGAACATCTTCAAAAATAACGCCCTTCAAGTTCATGGCACGCAAGGGCTCGGCCATTTCTTCGCGCGTAAACTTTTGAATCCGAATATACCGCCGATCCGGCTGGTTAAGCAGATTCCAAACTTCGGAACGATTCATTCCCAGTTTGCCGGACAGAGCGTTGCAGACATTTGTGATATTGCCGTTGGCCAAAATAAACTTCGGATCAACACAGATGTGTTTGGCGGCAATATCCACCGCCAGCATGTTCCCGTTCCGATCGAGAACTCTCCCTCGCGGACCGCGGGTTTCCTGCTGAAGATGACGGCCGCTCTCAATGCGCTCCAACGTTCCGGGAGAAGGCCGTAAATGCAAAAAGGCCAGGCGAACACCCAGCCCAATGAAAACGGCCGCAAGCACGGCAGACGTTAAGATGGTTCTCCCTTTATACTTCATGAACTTCCCGGGAAATTCCGGAGCAGAAGAAACCCAGCGAACCGGAAATGATTCTGTTCCAGAGTTTCATCAAACCAGCTCCTGTTATTTACTGGAAGCCAAAGCCACCACCGAAGCGGTCGTGCCGGTGCGCACACGCACAATCTTCTGCTCATCCGGCAGTCGCATCGTCAGATCATGGCGTTTAAGCGCACGGTCCAGGTTGGCGGGAGCCAGCAGGTTTGACCAGCGATCCTGCTCGTTGATCATGCGCCGGTGTGTGTCGCGCTGCACAGTTTCCATCCGCTTGATTTCCTGTCCGAGCGTGTCGCAGCGGGAACATAGCCAGACATAGCTGAGGCCGAATACGGCTATAAAGACCAGAAAATTTGCCAGCACCATCGGGAATGGGATTTTAACCTGGGCTTTACGGCTTCCTGTTCTCTGTCGTTTTTTCATGCTGCTTTTTCCCTTTCCGCCGCGCGCAATTTGGCTGAGCGCGAACGTGGATTATCCATCAATTCCTGTCTCGAGGCTGTCAGCGGCTTTTTCGTCAGCAACCGTACAGCCGGTTCGTCATAAACCAGTTTTTCGCCACCCTGCTGAAGCGACTCCCGCTTCACCGTGTGACACTTAAAAAATTCTTTCACCAGACGGTCTTCCAAACTATGGAACGTGATCACCGTTATCCGTCCGCCTTCACGAAGCATCGACAGACCGGCTTCAAGTCCTGCCGTCAGGCTTTCCAGCTCGCTGTTCACGGCCATTCGCAACGCTTGAAACGTCTGTGTGGCCGGATGGGTCGGGCCGCGCCGTCCGCCCTTAGCCCGCTCGACAAGTTCCGCCAACTTAAGCGTCCGTTCGATCCGGCCCTGCTGACGCTCCAGAACAATGGCCCGCGCGATTCGGCGGGAATCGCGATCTTCTCCGAGGCAATAAATCAGATTGGCCA
>JADYZA010000223.1 GCA_020853375.1 Verrucomicrobiota bacterium
TTCTTCTGTCCGGAACAGAAAATCTGGAATGGATATCGCTCTTCAACGGCTTCTTTCCGCCGAGCGTGACGAACAGTCTGACAATTTTCGCGCTGATTCTCGGCGCAGGCGGACTGATCACCCTGCAAAAACGCCTTCCGACCATGATCACCACACTGGCACTAGTCGGTGCGTTTCTGACCGTACGCTCCATCGGCTCTCTGAGCGTGTTTGCCTTCCTCGCGTTCCCTTTCATCATCCTGAGCTTTAACGCGGTCAGCGAATATCTGTCGCGCACTCTGATAACCGTCCTGAAAACCAGCGAGGCTCTATTGCACAAACTGCTGGTGATCGTCGCATTGATTTTAATGATCGGCTCTTCCATTTCTCTGGTCACCAATCGCATCTATACAAACATCGGAAGCGCTTCCAAATTCGGGCTGGGCATTGAACCCGGCGCGTTCCCCGTGGCCGCCGCCAGCGTCCTTTCGCGAGCAGACTTTCCGAAGACCATCTTAAATATCGCCCACGACGGCGGATACATCGCGCTGAAAAGCCCAGGCAGCAAGGTTTTCTGCGACACCCGTGCGTCTTTCTACGGAACAGAATTCTACAAAACCCTCAATAAAGCGTTGCTTGGACATCCGGGAGCATGGAAGGCGATTCTGTCAGACTGGAACCCTCATGCCGTAGTCCTCAACGCCTGCTGGCCGGACGCTGGAGCGCTGGCCAGCCGGCTGATTGCTGAACAGAATCAAGAGGGAGTAAACCGGTGGAAGCTGGTCTACTTCGACGGGGCCACCGTTATTCTAGTGCGGAATCTGCCGGAGTACGCGACCTTGATTGACGATCCATCCATCCAGAAAGACGGAATGAACGTGCTCGAAAAAGAACAAGCCGCATATCTGGCGCACGGAAAAGGTTTTATCAAAGCTGGGAACTCATCCCGCCTGATCGGCGCGGGCAGTCTTTATCTCGCCTTAAACCGTCCGAAGCAGGCAGAAGAAGTCTACAGCGCGCTGGTGGCAAACAGCCCGAGCATGGCGGGAGCATGGCTTGGCCTCGGTCAGAGCATGATCCTTCAGAAACAGCTTTCCAAGGGGCTGGAATGCATGGAGAAAGCTTCTAAAATCACCCCGAATAACGGTCGAGTCTGGATGGGTCTTTTCCAAGCCTACCGTCTGAAAGGCGACGACAGCAAAGCGCGCAATGCCGCCGAGCAGCTGAATCGATTCTTCAAAGCGGATAAGGCGACAGTCGAACAGCAGGCCGAAACAGAGCCGAAAAAAGAAACTCCGGCCCCCGTGCAGAAATCCGAGCTGGATTTGCAGCTTCCTCAACAGTTGAAGTAATCCCTCAGCGCCGTTTCAAAACACCCTTGTTGAAAAACAGGGGTGTTTTTTTATCGTGATCCGAGTAGCGCCTTCGCTTTCGCCGTGGGGCGGTGCTCTTCAAAAAGATAGGAATAGGCGAACAGTGCGTAACCGTGGCAGCCAGCGTTGCGCACAGCTTCAATCTCCCGCCGAATTTCGGCTGGAGAGGCTTTGCAGTCAATTCCGACCACCAGTTGCGAAGCCGTCGCTCCGCGCCCCAGCGATTTACGAATCTTCCCCAGCCGCTCATCAAAAAGCTGCGGGTTGTAATTCATCGGTACCAGCCAATCGACCATCTGCTCTTTGGCCCAGCGGCGGCTATCCTGAAATCCGGCAGTGTAGCCTCTGTCAAAATCAGCCAATACACTGGAAGAGATCGTGCACTGCGGGCCGCGGGCGGCCTTAACGGTTTTGCGCAGATCGGCAACCACCTGTGAAACGGAGTCGCGCCGAAAGGCGCCCCAGTTTCCGCCGTAGTTTTTGCGCACCTGTTCCATCGAAAACCGGTCGTAGGAGAAATCGGAGCGCCGGGCGAGGTCGGCGGAGGAAGCGCGAGGATAAAGTTGCGGGGCGACATCTTTATAGTCATACGGGAAGCGGATGTAATCCAGATGCACACCAGCGATGTCGTATTTCGCCAGCTCGGCGGCGATCGCAGTCAGATGTTGACGGACTTCCGGAAGCGCCGGGTTCAAAAACGAATACCAGCCGCTTGTGGGGCGCATCCTCTGCCCGAGCGAATCGACCATGAACCACTCCGGATGAGCTGTCCAGTTCTGTCCGGCGGAGCGCGGAGCATCTTGAATCCCCCGCCAGCCGGGAAGCACGTTCATGTAAGCATGCAGGCGGATTCCGTGTTTTTTCGCGCTGTCGGCGGCGATCTGAAGAGGATCCCAGCCGGGATTCCGTCCGGTCGTGGAAGCGTTATCGCTTGTAAGCTCGTGAGCCCACGGCTCTACGCGGCTCGGATAAAAGACCGTTCCGTTTCCACGAATCTGGAAGAAAATGTCGGTAAAGCCGGATCGAGCGCAGTTGGCGACAATCGCCTCCACGTCGGCAGGCTTTTTATAGTCGAAGCGGGTCACCCAGATTGCGCGGACTTCCGGAAGGTGCGCCGGAGCCGAGGCGGTTGTAAGCAGGGAAATCAGCAGAGCGAAAACAAGCGAAAGAATCAGGGAGGTTTTTTTCATGCGGCGGAGCATAGTTGATTTTTACGATGTTTGAAAAAAAAACTGTACTGTTTTTCCAAACATTGGAGAATGCGGGTCACTTTTTCCAATCATTGAACCTCGGAGATTAAAAACTATGAACGGACTGTTTTCACCCCTGATCATGGCGAGCGTCGGTCTGGCTTTCCGGCAAAGCGAGCTGAACGGCAAAGTGATTGTCGTTATCCTGATCCTCATTTCGGTGGGCGCCTGGACCGTTATGCTGACCAAGTTCGCCCAGTTGCGCGCCGCCCGGCTGGCCAGTAATCGGTTTTTGAAAGTTTTTCGCGAACAGGCCCGCACAACCAATCTGTTCGTAAAAAAACAGGGCATGCCGGAAACCCCGCTCGACTCGATCTATCAGGCAGGATGTAAAGCGCTGATTGAGCAGCTCACCCTGATCGGCGTTGATCGAGATGAAATTCTTATGGGTAACGTTTATCCTCAGGGACAAAGGCGGCTTGATACGCATCAGATGGATGTCATACGAGATGCGGCCGACTGCGCTCTGGCAGACAAGGCTCTTGAGCTGGAAAGCCTGATGGGTCTGCTGGCGACCGCCGTCAGCGTCGGCCCGTTCCTCGGCCTGTTGGGAACCGTTTGGGGCGTGATGGGAACGTTCAGTGGAATGGCAACTGCCGGATCTGCAACACTCTCCGCCGTCGCGCCGGGCATCTCAGGCGCCCTGTTAACCACCGTCGCCGGACTTTTGGTCGCGCTCCCCGCCTCCATCGGATACGGCCTGCTGGCAACCCGCATCCGCTACCTCTCGGTGCAAATGGATAACTTCGCGCAGGAGTTCACCGGACGAATCCAGCAGGAATTCATGCTGGATTATTCTAAATAAAGGAGCTGCTTGTGAGAAGGAGAAGAAGGAGAACCAGCCTGATCTCGCTACGCGAAAGCAACGAGATCAACATCACCTCGCTGATGGATATTATCGTTATCCTGCTGTTTGCTTTCATCATCACGATGCCCATCATTGAGCAAAGCCTCCCGATCGATCTGCCGCGCGGAAAAGCCGGAGCGATGGATTTGACGAAAAAACACCACACCATCGAAATCTCGATCAAACGCGGGCTAACACTGGATGGTGCGCCGATCTCCGTGGAAGAGCTCGGAGCGAAAATGAGAACAATCGGCGCGAACGAACCGAAATCGCCAATCTATGTGCGGGCTGACGACAAACTTGACTATGGCCGGGTCGTGGAAGTCATCCAGGTCTTAAAACTCGCCAACATCCAGACCATGGGACTGGTCACACAGGCCGAATAAGAGACGCATTAAAAACGTGAAAAGTTCCCTGGGAAAAAAAATGTTCGGGAGGGTTTCCATCGTGCATGGAACCGTCCTGCTGTTTCTTATTCTCCAGTCGCTTTTCCCCTCATGTCACCACAAGCCGAAAAACGTCACTTTCTTCGACTTAGCCGGAGGCCCCGCCCCTGCGCCAGCCCCCGAACCGGAATCCGAAGCGGCACCAGAACCGGAAGTCAAAATCAAGCCCGAGCCAAAACCGGTTCCAAAGCCTGAACCCAAGCCGGAAAAAAAACTTAGCCCGAAGCCGATAGAAACCAATGCGCCGCCGAAAAAAGTAGAAACCAACGCACCGCCAAAAAAAGTAGAAACTAAAAAACCGGCCGTCACAAACACCCCTACAAAACCAAAAACAGAAGCGGAAAAATTGGAGGAAAGGCTGGCCGAGGTTCGGAAAGGCGGCAAACCGGTAAAGGCTTCGAAAACACAACCCGGTGCGCCAGTAGCAAAATCACGACTTGATTACAGCGGACTTCAGGCGGCCCTAAACAGCGGGGCCGCCGGTTCAAGCTCAGGAACTGGGAGCGGCGGTTCAAGTTCAGGATTCGGCTCCGGCTCCGGCGGCATGTACAGTCCGTTTGCCGGTTATTACGACAGCATTAAACAGAGAATGTACGGAGTCTGGAATCAGCCCGCAGGCGCGCCGATTGGCCTGACAGCAACCGCCGTTATTCGAGTCGAGAAAAACGGAACCGTTTCAAGAAAAGCCATCACCGCACGCTCAGGAAACATGCTGTTCGACCAATCCGTCCAAAGCGCCCTAAACGCAACCCTTCAACTGCCCGCACCACCGGACGAACTGGCGGGTCAAGATATAGAGATTGTTTTCGAGCTGGCGGATTAGCCTTCAAAAAGGAATCAGCTCTGGGTAGCCCGTGCAACTTTTTCAACATAGGCGTTGATGTCGCATTTGCGTTCGAGCCCGGCGGCGTTCATATAGCGAACCTTTCCAAAGATTGGACGCTCTTGCCACGCCGTGTCGTGTTTACCAAAAACCCAGGCGACTCCGGCGTATGAATTCGGATCGCGGCCATCGAGGAAGTATTTGTTGTTGATGGCGAGCAGCATTTCAAACGCCTCTTCGGGTGAGCGGCTCCATTCCAGCACCTTTTTTCCCCAGTACATCCGCATGTAGTTATGCATGAAACCGGTGCCGCGCAGTTCAGTCATCGCCGCGTTCCAATATGGGTCGTGAGTCTGCGACTGTTCTAGCTGCTCGCGGGTATAAATGGTTTCCCGCTTGTCCTTGGCGTGGTTTTTGAGCGTCAGCTTCGCCCAGTCCGGCAAAGAGGAAAATCGGTCGTAGTCCGGCGAGAACCAGACAAAGTTCACCGCTAGTTCGCGGCGGACAATCAGCTGTTCGAGAAAACGGCTCTGCGGGTCGCGTTTCTGAATTTCCAGCGCGATATAGAGCGGCGAAATCTGCCCGAAGTGCAGATATGGGCTCAACGCCGAAACGTCATCGGTTTGCGGCTGGTTGCTGTGCGCTTCGTAAACCGCCAAACTTTCTTCGATGAACTTCTTGAGCCGTCTCTTTGCTTCCACCGTTCCGCCTTTAAA
>JADYZA010000224.1 GCA_020853375.1 Verrucomicrobiota bacterium
CTATATTTTCACGTTGCGCTGCGCCGCATACGGCGAGCCGCGCGGACCGTTCTCCATCCGGTCGAATGGCCGAGAAATCGCGACCCAAGTTAAGATTCCGGCTTTCACGGTTAAAAACATCACCTGGAGTCAGTGGGTGGAAGACGGTGTCAGCGAAATTTCTTTCGCTGGCGACAACTGGGCGGTTTCCTCGCTGGGCGTCCAACTCCTTCAACACAGCATGGAAGACTTCAAGTTCCGCCGCGGATTCTGGCGTGCGGATGGCTTTGAGCCACATCCCGTCAATGCGAACGCCTCTTTTGCATCCCCAGTCAAGTATGCGGTGGGTATCTCGGAAATACCGCTTCCGCAAACTGCGATTACAGATCCAGCCAAGAGTCCCGCCGTTCCGGCAGGTGAAATTTGTCTACCCAAAGGCGATGCGCCGGAAATGGATTGGCGCTACAACATAGCGATCGGTTCATTAGGTCCGGCCAATAACGGCACGTTCACAGAGTTTGATACCACTGAGCTGATCGACCGCCGCCTGCAAGAGAGAAAAGCCAGCGGAATTAACACGCTCCTCCTGAACGGTCTGCTCTCCCGGCACACCTATCCAGACCAGCTTGCCCGCGTGCAGAAAACCATCACCGAAGTCTCCGCCGCCGGACATAAAAAAGGAATGAGGATTCTGGATCATCAGGATGTGACCCTCTTTTGGAATATGGGACAGGGATACCGGGTTATGTGCGCCGAAATCGGCGAAATGCAGCAGAGCATTGACGGGAATCTCCCGCTGCGCGGGTTCTGTATTAATAATGTCGAATTCAGAGAAGCCTATTTCAAATGGTTGGTGGATTACATTAAAGCGACCGACATCGACGGCATCATGCTGGATGAAGGAACCTTCTATCAGGACACCTTCTGCGGTTGCGCTGATTGCCGTAAAAAGTTCACCGCAGAGACCGGCCTTGTACTGCCGATGGATGAAACGTCGCCCATTTTGTTTAACAAAAACTCCATGATCTGGAAGGCGTGGCTCCAATGGAGAATGAAAGCCGTCGGAGACTTTAAGCTGAATTTACGGCAGCGCATCATGCCCATTAAGCCCTATTTCACCATGATGGTATATACAACCCACGGCGGATTCAGCTCATCCTGGTCGCCATTGGCGCACGGAGCTACCTTGAATGAACTGGCTCGAAGCTGTGATTTTATGGGAACAGAAATCATGAGCCGTAACGTCATGGCCGCGCACCGCGCTGTTTTCGCTTTCCGGAAGGCGAAAAATGCCCTGCGCACGGCATTCGATATTCCAATTTTCGGTCTGGTGTACCCTGAGAATTCCGCCAACTTCGCCTACTTCGGCTGGGCGTTGAACAACATGAATGCGCAAGTTACCTGGGAACTCGGCGGACGCTCAAAAAACACTGGGACGGATACAAAGTTCCTCGATTTCAAAGACAACTTCGACCGCAAAAACGCGAAACCGGTTTCTGAAATCGCCATGCTCTATCCCGTGCAGAGCATCAATTGGGCAAAATATATGGCCCCCACGCCGGATGTTCTTGGAGCCTCCCAGATGCTTTCCGACAAACATATGATGCATGACATGATCATCGAATGGTCCTTAACTCCCGCTGTTCTGAAAAACTACCGGGCGGTCATGGTCAACAGTGCGAATGCATTGAGTGATGCACAGGTCGAAACGCTCCTGAACTATGTCAGCAATGGCGGCACTCTTTACCTGAGTGCCACGTCGGGAAGCTGCGATGAAATGGGAAATGATCGTAAGGAATGGCCATTTGCGAAAGCTCTGGGTGTCGATCTGAAAGTGGGCGATGGCAAATTCAAATTTTCACCCTGCACCTCGATTCGTTTTGCGGGCAAAGAACCAATCGCCTTCAGCTCCTCGGCGGTCAATTTCAGCCTTGATGCCGCAAATCCACCCGCTGTCAGAGCCGAGGTGGTGGATAAAGCCGGCGCGGTCATCCAGCCTTTGATCGTGGAACAGCAATACGGCAAAGGTCGCATCATCTACTGCGCCGTAGCCTTGGGTGGAAAAAATTATGAAATTGAGAAAAGCTACGGAAGCGAGTGGGATTTTGTACTGAACGAACCGGCCAAAGATTTCTTCATCGATACGGTTCGGAACGTTGTTCTCAAAGACGACAAGCTGTCCTTCGAAGGCATAGAGATTCCGGAAGACGTGCTGGTGTCGGTTTATTCTCAGAACGTCGGCGGAACCAATACCACCGTAGTGAACTTGCTCAACGCGATTGCTACAAAGAGCATGAAGAAACCCGGGCAGAAACTCCCGGCAGAAGCCCCTGCTCCGGCCTGGGTGAACTCGGATAAGGACATTGTGTTCGATATCACTCTTCCGTCATCGCTTACCAGAGCCTTTGCGGCATCGCCAGACTGGAGCGGACAACAAGAAGTCTCCGCCGTGTCGCTGGGCAAAGGGGTTTACCGCGTAACGGTTCCAAAAGAACTACTGAAATGCTACACGCTGATTAAGCTGGAACGTTCCAAATAACCCGCAAGGGTGCCGGTATAAAATCCGACGGCCTGCAATGCTTCGCGTTGCAGGCCGTTATGATGTTAACCCGAAAGTGTTTGTGGTGTACTTTTCAGGCGAATGATGGTTTTTTCTGCACATGCTACTCAACAAAACCATACGGCTCTTTCTCGACAGCATCGGACGGCGCGAAGAATACGAGTTTTACCTCAACAAATTCCAAGCCGCCCGCGCCGACTGCTTTGCCTTGCTCGTTCCCGATCTCGAAAGCCTTGAGCAGGGATCCGAGGCGCTGGCCTTCGATCTGAAGTTTCTACTGAAGCTCGGATTGCGGCCCGCCGTTGTGCTGTGTGGAATCGATGCCGCCGCCAAATGGAACCTGCTCAAAGACAACTCGCTGTTTGAACTCACCGTTTTTCCAAGCATTGGAAAGCGGAAAGCCGGCATTCCTGTTTTCGTCGAAGAAAACATCCAAACACTGGAAAGTCTGCTGCAAAAAGTTCCGGTAGTCGGTAAGCGGGTGCATTTCATCCGCGCCGGTGGCGGGTTGAACACGGAATATTATTATGTCCAGAAACCGGACGCATCGCTTTTGCCAGAAGACAGAGCAATGGCCGAAACCGCCGCCGCCCTGCTCGAAGCCCGGCCCGGAACCCATATTTCCGTCACGTCGCCAATCAATCTGCTGAAAGAAATTTTCACCGTTAAAGGTGCCGGAACCGTTTTCCGGCGCGGCTCCGTCATTCTTTCCGGCCCGACAGACTCACCAAAACTGCTGGCGTTGCTCGAGGAAAGTTTCGGCAAAACGCCGCGAGACGGTGTGTTGAATGGTGTCGATAAAATTTATTTTGAGGAAAATTACCGTGGAGCCGCCCTGCTCGAAGAGCAACCGGAAGGACTTTACCTCTCAAAATTCGCCGTCGGCCCCGAGGCTCGCGGTGAAGGCCTGGCTCAAGAACTGTGGGAAGAAGTCTGTAAAAACCATGCCGCCTTTTTCTGGCGGTCGCGGAAAAATAATCCGATCAACCAGTGGTATGACCGGCATGCCGATGGACGACACACCGCAGGCGACTGGATTGTTTTCTGGCGCGGTATGGATGCGGCCGCAATTCCCGGCCTGATCGCTTTCTGTCAGGCCCGCTCCGCCGACTTCATCTGAAACAGCGCCGTCACGTGAAATGCTCAAAGGCTTTACGCTCCAGAACGGTGCCGTCGAGCGTCAGAATTTCCGGCTGAGCGGTGATGGTTCCAATCCTTGAAAACTGCTGATCAAAATTTTCCAGACATTGGAAATCAAATGCATCGGCTTCATCGGCGTGAACGGTGAAGAGCAGTTCAAAATCCTCGCCGTCGAACAGCGCCTGCTCCAGATTCCCAAACTTCGGAATCCGTTCGCTTTCCAGCGCCGCGCCAACGTTGGAGGCTTTGAGAATATGGCGTAAATCAGTGGCGAGTCCGTCGCTGATATCCATCATGGAACGGACGAAGCCGGACTGCCGCAACCATTTGGCCTCTTTGATGCGCGGCATAAAGGTCAGGTGTTTACCGCTTATGAACGATCCGCCGAGCGGGCCGGTGACATAGATGACGTCGCCAGCGTGCGCGCCGGAACGCAACAGCGCTTTACCTTTTGGCACACGCCCAACGCCAAAAACGTGCAGTTCAAGGGTCGGCCCTTGAGAGAGGTCGCCGCCGACAAGATCGACATCGAACAGCTTCCGAATCTCGGAAACTCCGGCATAAATTTTTTCCAAGGTTTGGAAATCCTGTTCCGGCGGCGCGACGAGGTTGATCAAAAGATACTGCGGGTCGGCTCCCATCGCGGCGAAGTCGCTCAAGACACGGGCCGCGGCTTTCCAGCCGATGGCTTCAGGAGCGGTGCCTGGCGTGAAGTGAACTCCGCTGATGAGCGGGTCGGTGGTGAGAACGAGGTCGTAGTGCGCGTCGAGCGGCAGAACGGCGCAGTCGTCACCAACGGCTTTCAGGTTTTTCGTCAAGGCCGCGATCGCTGTGTGTTCGCCCATTTGTTTAAGTGTGCTCATGTTGATTCTTATGCTGTCCGGCAAGATGCTGCGCAAAACGGTGGCGACGGCGATGAATCAGCCAGCCGCGCATCCGGAAGGCGGCCCGGTCAATGGTCGGCGTGAGCAGGTTCATGGTGAGGATGGAGTAGACGATGCCTTCGGAATAAAAGGTGTAATGACGGATGCATCCGTTGATGGTTCCAGCCAGCGCTCCGGCAATGAGTCGTCCGGTGCGGCTGGCGGGTGAACTCTTCGGGTCTGTGACGATAAAGACGGCAACGAAAAGAACCGCTCCGGAGAGCAGATGAAAGCCAACCGGCTCACCGACGGCGGCGCAGGTGAGCGCGAAAGCGGTCAGGAAAGCGACGCCGCCGCGCCAGTCGATGATGCCGCGCACGAAGAGAATGATTCCGAAAAGGATCAGTACAGGACGGAACAGTTCGCCCGGCGCGCCGGGTATGATTTGATAGAGGCCTTCCCAGTTTTCGTGAATGCGTCCGGTGAAAAGATTCATCAGTCCGGTGATGTGTTCATCACTATGCCAGAGCTCGATCGGCGTGGCGCCGGTGAGTCCGTCGAGTTGCTGTCCTGAATAATTCCAGCGGACAATTTCGGCTCCGAAAACCAGCATGAGAAAGAACCGCCCGGCAACTGCGGCGTTGAAGCGCAAACTGTTCGATCCCGACATTTTGATCAGGCCAACGGAAACCAGCAGAGCGAGGCAGATGGTGCGCACCGGCATATCGGCGGGAACACTCATCACCAGCAGTCCGGCGGTCAGCGCGGCCCCGGCGTTTTTGATGCGCAGATTGCCGTCCCGCAGGAACCGGTAAAGCAGTTCAATCAAGGTGGCCAGAACCATGTAGCCGGAAAGCTTGAGGATGAATAGCGGTTGATAAAAGAGACTGTAGAGCCCGCCAAGGATCAACAGCATCGCGACGCACCAGAATGTCTGGACGGCGGAGCTGTCGGTAACAGTCAGGTACGGCGGGCCGGAAATCGGTTTACGGATTACAGACATTTTTTACCTTCCCGTAAATGAACCGCCAGAGGAATACGCGCCGGACAGACAGCGGCGCAGGCTCCACAGAGAAAGCATTCTTTCATCTGAGATTTGAACGCCTCGCTGTGCGGCTGTTTTTTACGGATAATGTCCACCAAGGCGATCGGATGCAGTTTGAGCGGACAGACATCGTAACAGGCGCCGCACCGGATGCAGTCGGTTTCTTTGGTTTCCGCGCGACTCCGATTTAACACGAGAACGGAGGTTGTCCCCAGCGTTACCCGCTCGTCAGAGGAAACGGCGCGGCCCATCATCAGCCCACCGGCAATCAAAATTTGTCGTTCCTGATCGTATGCGCATCCGGAGGATTCCAGCAGTTCACTGAATGTGATTCCAACAGGAGCAATCAGGTTTTGATAACAACCGGCATCGGGTGCCACCAGCGTGAGCGGACGTTCAACCGCCGCAATTCCGTCCAGGATCGCCCGTCCTGCAGCGCGTAAGGTTGCGGCGTTCTGTACCAGAACTCCAAGATGGAATGGAAGCGCGCCCGGCGGAGGCATGCGGCGGAGCAGTTTGCGAAGGATCAGCCTTTCCGCACCAGCGGGGTAGGTTCGCTTCATGATGAGCAGGTCGAATGAAGGATAGAGTTTGCAGAGTTGTTTGATCAGCTCCGGCTCTTTTTTAACCGCGAGAACAATCCTCTTCGCGCCGACGGCGCGGGCAGAAGCTTCCGCTCCGGCAATGATCCAGCGTGAGTGATAAAGCAGTAAAGCCTGATCGATGGTGATTCCCGGCTCACATTCAACCGCGTTGATCACCAAGGTGTGGACGCCGCAACTGGCGCGGATTTTCCGAGACACAGGAAATATTCCGCCACCCATCCCGACGAGTCCGATGGTTTCAAGAAAGGCCGGATAATCCGCCGTGCTGAAGGAAACCGGCGCGGGCAGATTCATCGGTAAAAGGCGCGGCTCAAGGATTCCGGACGGTACAGAAAATCCGGGGTGCTGGATTTTTCGAAACATAGGGCCTTATTTTGAAAGCGGAGTTTTCGCCCAGTCCGGATTTTTTTCAATTTCTTCAACCACGGTTTTTGCCAGAAGGTTGAAATAGAGATAGATGCTTTCCTGATAGCGGGTCGCACCGGTCACTGCATCCACTTTTTGCAGGTTGCCGTTGGCATCCTTCACTGTGCTTCCGGAAAAAGCTTTGATGGCATCAGTCACTTTCTGCTGCTTGGCGGGTTCTTTGATGCGGGCAATATCGGGAATCGAGGCGGAGCTGATCACCCACTGACCGTCCTTTTTCGTCACGGCAACCAGGCCGTTGACCGTGGCATAGGTTTTGATCGACCGCATGGCCGCGCCGGAAATCACATTGCCCTGCGCGTCATAGCCGAGATAAACATCACTGACAGCGGGTGAATACCCTTCCTTATGACTGTAGGAAGAAATATCTCCGAGCGACTTTATAGCGAACTGATCGAATTCACCGGCATAGCCCCATGCGGAAAGTAGAAATACGCACAATAAAACGGCATTTTTTTTCATGATCCAACTCCTTCTGTTTCGCCACAACGTACTCTTTCGCCTACCGGAAATTAAGTAAAAGTATAAAAAATCAGCTGGGCAGAATTGGGTTGAAGATGGCGGATGGCTGTTCCAGACTGCATTCCGTTTTCGCAAAGGAGCTTCTGCATGAATAAGAAGGTTTTAGTGACGGGGGGCAGCGGATTCCTCGGAATCAATATGATCCGCCACCTGCTTCGCCAGGGTATCACCGACATCACCGTACTGGACCTCGTCGAGTTCGACTATCCGGAAAAAGACCGGATCAAAGCGGTGCAAGGCGATATCCGCAACGGCTCAACTGTGCGAGAGGTGATGAAGCACGTCAACTGGGTCATTCACACCGCAGCCGCCCTACCCCTTTACACCAAGGAAGAGATTTTCTCCACGGACATCGAAGGCACCCGAACTCTTTTGGCGGCGGCGGCGGCCGAAAAGGTCGAGCGGTTTGTGCATATCTCTTCGACCGCCGTTTACGGAATTCCGGATCACCATCCGCTGTACGAAACCGATCCGCTGATCGGCGTCGGTCCGTACGGCCACGCCAAAATCGAAGCGGAAAAAGTCTGTCTGGACTACCGCGCCAAAGGGATGTGCGTGCCGATCATCCGCCCGAAGTCATTCGTCGGCCCGGAACGGCTAGGGGTTTTCGCCCTCTTCTATGACTGGGCGAAAGATGCGAAAAATTTTCCAATGATTGGAAGCGGACACAACCGCTACCAACTGCTCGATGTTGAGGATCTCTGCGCGGCAATCTATCTCTGCCTGACCCAGAACGAGGCGACGGTTAACGACATCTTCAATGTCGGCGCGACCCACTTCACGACGATGAAAGAGGATTATCAGGCCGTGCTCGATCGCGCCGGATTCGGAAAAAAGGTGATTGGAACTCCGGCTAAGCCGCTGATCTGGGTCTTGCGGATTCTGGAATTCTTCAAACTGTCGCCACTCTATAAATGGGTTTATGAAACCGCCTGCGAAGATTCGTTCGTCTCGACGGAAAAAATTGAACAGAAGTTGAACTTCCATCCGAAGTTTTCCAACAAACAGGCCTTGGTGCGCAACTATGAATGGTATCTCGCCAACCTGCACACCTTCGCAGGCAAAGGCGGCATTTCGCACCGCGTGCCGTGGAGTCAGGGTATTCTGAAATTCTTCAAACTGTTCTTCTAATTATGAAAAAGCTGATTCTATTCATCTCCTGCGCGCTACTGCTGACCGGCTGTGGCAAAAACAGCGCGCAACTCGATACGGCGGACGAAAAAGACGCCCGCGTCCGCAAGGGCCTTGAACTGGTTCAGCAGAAAAATCTGAATGATGCCGTGAAACAGTTCGATGCCGCGCTGATCAAAAAACCAGAACTCGGACGTCCCGACCTTGAGTTGGCGATGATTTATCATCAGCAGAAAAATTTTGTCCGCGCCATCTACCACTATGAACGCTACCTTGAAAAACGTCCGCTCACGGAAAAACGCGCGCTGATTCAGGAGCGGATCAAACAAGCCAAAGTCTCGCTGTCCGGAGAAGTCGGCGGAGCCGGTGTCGATGTTTCGGAAGAACTGGTACGGCTGACCCGCGAGAATAATATGCTCCGCAAACAACTCGAAGCCGCAGGTGGCGGAAGCGCCGCCACGGCAACCAGCGTAAAAACTCTTCTGACCGAACCCCCGCCACGGCCCGCACCCTCCGCCCCAGTCGTTGAAAAACCGGCGGCTCCAGCCAAGCCAGCCCGGACGTATACCGTGCGCCCCGGCGACACGCTTTCGCGCATCGCCGGTTCTGTTTACGGCGACGCTTCGCAGTGGAAAAAAATCTACGAAGCCAACCGCGACCAAATGAAAAATGAAACGGATATCAAAATCGGACAATCGCTTGTCGTCCCGGCCTTTGGAAATTAAGACGACGTGGGGGGTGATCACGTTGATGCTCAACGACAAGGGCAAAGCGGTGGCGCTGAATTTTCCATATCTCGGAAAAGCGCCGAGCGAACCATTCTCGATGGAAAAGTTCCAAACGTTGGAAGATTTAGTGCGAAACTTTCCGAGCATTGGAAAGCTGGCCGGCACAGGATTCCAGCAAGATGTTTGGACGGCTCTGAGGAAAATACCGCGCGGACAGACACGCACGTACGGAGAGATTTCCGCCGCCATCGGAAAACCGAAGGCCGTGCGCGCCGTCGGCACCGCCTGCGGCGCGAATCCTCTGCCGGTTTTCATTCCCTGCCACCGAGTGGTTGCCAAAAATGGACTCGGTGGATTTGGTAGCGGACTGCCGTGGAAAACTCTCCTTTTAAAAATGGAAGGTGCTTTATGAAAAAACAAACGACTCCGTATCAGTGCCATATTTTTGTTTGCTCAAATGTACGTGAGAATAATCCCGAAAACCCCGGTTGCGGAGCCAAAGGCGGCGGCGCACTGAAAGATCAGTTGAAAGATGCGGTGAACACACGCGGCTGGAAAGGCAAGGTGCGCGTCTCCACTTCCGGTTGCATGGGCCTCTGTGGAACCGGCCCCAACGTGATGCTCTATCCGCAAGGGATCCATTTCTCTGCCGTCACAGAAGTCGATTTGCCCGTAATCCTAGACACGATAAAAACCCTTCTCGCGTAATCAAACCGTCATGAAACCACTTTTGTTCATTTTGCTCGTAGCACTGGCGCTGGTATTCGCCGTCAGGCTGCTTCGTGCCGACGAACCGGCCAGATCCGAGCGAGCAATCCGTGTGGCGTGTGTCGGCGACAGCATCACGTACGGCGCGCGGATTTCTAACCGCGAGGCGAAGTGTGATCCGACACAGCTCGGTTCAATGCTTGGAACCAATTATTCGGTACGGAATTTCGGCGTGAACGGAGCGACTCTGTTGAAGCACGGCGATATTCCCTACTGGCGGATGCGCGCTTTCAAGGCGGCGCAGGATTTCAAGCCGGACATAGCGGTGATCAACCTCGGAGCCAACGATGCCGCCCCTTACAATTGGATTTATAAACACGAATTTGTGCGGGATTACACCGAACTGATCCAGAATTTTAAGTCGAACGGATGTAAAACAGTCTGGATATGCTATCCGGCCCCGACTTATCCAGGCCCGTATGATTTCACCGACCCGATCGTCGTCAACGAAATCATTCCGATGATCGACGAGATCGCACGGCAAACCGGCGCAAAGATTATTGATCTGTACCGCCCGTTGAGCGGGAAGTCAGAACTTTTTCCGGATACGGTTCATCCGAATGCCGAAGGAGCACGGCTGATGGCAAAAGAGGTCTTCTCAGCCATCACAGCGGACGGAAATGCTCCGTGATCCAAGCATTGGAAAGTGGTAGTCGGCGGGAATCCGATGGAAAAGATGGTCGGGGTGACAAGATTCGAACTTGCGACTTCTACGTCCCGAACGTAGCGCTCTACCAGGCTGAGCCACACCCCGCTAAAAAATGAGATGGCATCGTACTCGGCCTGTTATTTTTGACAAGTCCAAGCTTAGGAAATATTGGGGCCAGTTTGCCCAGCAACGGTTCGATGGCCACTGCGAAAGTCTGTCCGCCGGGCCAATCCGGTTTTGATTTTAACTTCCCGCCAGACACGGCGAAGTATATATACACCGCATGAAACGCGACATTGAATGGATTGAGAAGCTCGACGACGGCGTGAAGCGCACCGTGCGCATTGCGATTTCGATGAACAAAGGAATCAAATGGCAGTTCAAACGTTCTGACGAGGAACGCTGGGATTATGACACCCCCGCCTCCCCCGATGACTGGCAGGCGCTCGACGAAAAAGTTGCCGCACTCTACAACCGCCGCCGCGCCACCCATGAAGAACTGGAGCTTGTCCGTGCGCAAAGGAAACAACATGGCTGAGTTTAAAATCATCGGCGACTACATCGAACTGGATAAGCTTCTGAAAGCGGCGCAACTTTGCGGTACTGGCGGCGAGGCACGCGTGGTTATCAGCGAGGGGCTGGTCACTGTGAACGGTGAAGTCGAACTGCGTCTGCGCCGTAAAGTTCTCCCCGGCATGATCGTTTGCTACGATGGACAAACTCTCGCGGTTCGCTGATGCGGAAAATTATTCGCTCATGCCCCCGCGACAGGGTATAAAGAACACAGAAATTGAGGCCTGTTTTGAAACGGAAGCTCTTTAGAAAAACGACCCATCGCGTCACCGCGACCAAAAATATCACCGCCCGCAAGACGGTGC
>JADYZA010000225.1 GCA_020853375.1 Verrucomicrobiota bacterium
GGTGGTTGAACTTATCCTGCTTCGGCGCGCCAAAGGCCGTGAAAAGAATATCCGGTTTCGCTTCGGCCAAACGGTGCAAAATTTCCGCGTGATCCATCTTGTCGAGCGGCGCGTACGGCGGCGACCATGCCCCCGCCACGCTCAAATTTGGATGCCGCCTTTTCAAAACGTCCATCGCTCTCGCAGCGACACCTTCGGCGGCGCCGAGACCGTAAATACTGAAGCCTTCCTTTTCGGCGCGCGCGGCCAGCATCGGCGTAATGTCACTGCCAGTCACGCGCCCTTTAAGCGGCGGGCCAAAAAACGGTGCCAGCTTGACCGGGGGAAACCCGTCAGCGATCACGAGATCGGCTTCATAAAGAACTTCGCGCAATTTTGAATCGGTTTGAGCCAGCACGAGAAAATCAAGATTGGCGGTGGCGATCACACCCGGCTTGCCGGAGCGAACACGATCAACCGTCCATTGAATCGCTTCCTCAAAGGTGACGTTATGAAAAGGTACTCCGAAGAGCACCAGCGGAACCGGCTTGGTGGCGTTTTGCATAAGGTGAGAGTAACTGGACGCCATTATGGTTTCAAGCCAGCACATCGGCGGCGGCGGCAGTCAAAGCGGCAATATCCCCATCCGTGTGCGCCGCAGAAATAAAGGCCGTTTCAAACTGCGCGGGCGGCAGATAAATCCCGCGCTCAAGCATCCCGTGGAAAAACGCGGCGTATTGTTTGGTGTCGCACTGCTTCGCCTCCGCCAGATTACGCGGCAACCCGTCGCAGAAGAAAAAGGTAAACGCCCCACCCTTTTCCTGAACCCGTTTTTCCCAAGGGCTGGAAACTTTTTTCCCGAAAGTTCCAAGGTTTGGAAAAATATTTTCCTGCGCCATCTTCTCTAAAGCGGCCAACCCGGCGGCAACCGCCAACGGATTACCACTGAGCGTTCCGGCCTGATAAACCGGCCCGAGCGGCGCGAGCTGTTCCATAATCTTCCGCCGTCCGCCAAGCGCGGCCAGCGGCAGACCGCCGCCAATAATTTTCCCGAGGCAGGTCAGATCGGGTTCGATGCCGCACAGTGCGCCGTAGGTGGTCGGGCCGAAGCGGAAGCCGGTGATCACTTCATCAAAAATCAGTAGCGCACCGGACTGTTGCGTCAGCGCGCGCAATGCTTCGAGAAATCCAGGGCTTGGAAGAACCAGCCCCATATTGGCGGCGACCGGCTCGACAATAATCGCGGCGACCGAACCGCCCTGCGCCGCCATGATTTCGCGCACCGCCTCAATATCGTTATATGGCGCAACCAGCGTATCGTTCGCCACCGCCGCCGGAACTCCGGCGGAAGAACTCAGGCCGCCGGTCAGCAATCCGCTTCCGGCAGAAACCAGCATCGAGTCGGAGTGTCCGTGATAACAGCCATCGAACTTCAGAATTTTGTCGCGGCCCGTCGCACCGCGCGCCAGACGGATCGCCGTCATCACCGCCTCCGTGCCGGAGCTGACGCATCGCACCTGATCGACATATGGAATCATCGAGCAAAGTTTTTCGGCAAACAGCACTTCGCGCTCCGTCGCCGCGCCAAAGCCGGTGCCGTCCACTGCGGCCTTCAGCACCGCACCGACAATGTCAGGATCGGCATGACCGAACAACAGCGCGCCCCACGACATGCAAAAGTCGATCAGCTCACGGCCATCGGACGTGTAGATTTTTGATCCCGCGCCGCGCGTAATAAAAACCGGCGTTCCGCCGACCGATCGGAAACTGCGCACCGGACTGTTCACTCCGCCAGGAATCACGGCGGACGCACGCTCGAAAAGTTCTTTATTTGAAAATTTGATCATATTGGTTGGCCCAGTAGGTGATGAGAATATCAGCTCCGGCGCGTTGAATGGCAATCAGGTTTTCGCGGGCCAGCGCGGTTAAATCTCCGCCACCGCTTTTCGCCAGCGCATGGAGCATGGCGTATTCGCCGCTGACATTATAGGCCGCCAGCGGAAGCTGACTTTGTTTCCGAACCTTGGAAATCACATCAAGATAAAAGGTCGCCGGTTTGACCATCAGAATGTCCGCCCCTTCCGCTTCGTCAATCTGCGACTCACGCAAGGCCTGTTGCAACTGGTCGGGCGGCAACTGATACGCTTTGCGGTCACCGCACTGCGGCGACGACTCCGCCGCCTCGCGGAACGGGCCGTAAAGCGCAGAGGCGAACTTGGTGGAATAGCTCATCAGAATCGTGTCATGAAATCCGTTCACTTCGAGTGCTTGGCGAATCGCGGCGACCTGCCCGTCCATCATTGCGCTCGGCGCAACACCGTCTGCGCCAGCGGCGGCGTGCGACAAAGCGATTTTTCCAAGGATTGGAAGCGCGGCATCGTTATCGACCGTTCCGTTTTTCAGCGGGCCGCAGTGACCGTGATTGGTATAACCGCACAAGCAGACATCGGTGAAAACCGGAAGTTGCGGAAATTCCGCTTTTAGTTTTTTCACCGTTCGCTGAACCAGCCCGTCGGCGGCGAACGCCGCCGAGCCCGCGACATCTTTTAATTTTTCGTCGAGCACACCGAAAAGCATCAACCCGCCAAGTCCTTGAGTCGCCAGCGGCGCGACCGCACGACACAGTTCGTCGGCACTCATGCGGAACTGCCCCAGCATGGAGTGGATTTCAATTTTCTGATTTTCACCGCCAACGATAAATACCGGCCAGATCATTTTTCCAAGGCTTGGAACCGGCTGACCGATTAACTGGCGCAACGCCGCAGTGCGGCGCAATCGCCGCGGACGGACTTCTGGAAATGCACTCATATTGCAAGCTCCTCCTGAATCATATATGTCGCCAAGGCTTCCACCGCATCTTCGACCGTGGCGCGGGCCGGTGCCACTGGCGTTCCTTGCCAGCCGGCCTTCAAAATCGCCTCGGTATCTTTCGGGCCGATCGTCACCACAATTTTTCCGTTCAGCGAAGGAATTCCGAACTGTTTCACGTAGCTGTTGATTGCCGAAACGCTGGCGAAAAACACCGCATCGCACTCCGGTGCATCACATTCGACGTTCTGATTTTCGCACAGCACAAAGTCATCGACGCATTGAAACTCCTTGCGGAATTTTTCAGCCAGCACAGTTCCGGCCAGATCAGAGCGAAGCCGTAGAATCCGTGCGTCACGGGGGATGATCTTCCGCGCCGTTTCGAGCAACCCTTCGGTATTAAAGTCGCCTTCCGGCATGGCATCGGACGTCAGTTGAAACTCCTTCAAGGAATTGGCGGTTCCCTGCCCGCAGCAAAGAAGTTTCGGCAGTTTGCGAAGATCGTCAATCTGCGGCATTAAACAACGCACCGTGGATGGCGATGTCAGCACGATCCAGTCGTATTTTCCGATGTCTGGAAATTGCGTAGGGATCAATTTGATCAACGGTTGCTGCACCGGTACACCGCCAAAATCGAGAACAGCCTGTGCGGCGCGCGTCTGCACTTCGTTGCTGCACGTCAGCCAGATTTTTTTACCGCGCAACGCGCCGTACGAACGGGTCCGGAATTTTTCATCCGCCGCCGGACCGATCAAAATCAATCCCGGCGGACCGGTCTCTTCCGCGATTTGCGAAGCAATTGTTTCCAGCGTTCCAAAGACAATTTTTTCATCCGGTCGTCCGGCTGAGAAAACGACCGCCGCCGGAGTCGCCATATTCGCGCCGCCAGCGATTCGCTCCCTTGCCAGTTCCGTTAACGTACGGGTTCCCATAAAAATCACTTCGGTCTCCGCATTCACCGGTCCATCCTCGGCGGAGTGGCCGCTGATGATACGAACGGAGTCGGCGATTCCACGGCGCGTGAGTAACAGACCGGTGGCGGTGGTGGCGGAAAGCAGGCTGCTAACGCCCGGAACCACACGATACGGAAGTTGCAACACGTCAAGTGTTGCAGTTTCCTCGGCGAGACGTCCGAATAATCCCGCATCGCCACCTTTCAACCGCACAACCCGTTTACCCTGACGCGCGAAGCGGATGAGCAGTTCGCAGATTTCCGTTTGCGTGTGACTGTGCCGCCCATATTGTTTGCCCACATAAATTTTCCGAGCTTGGGAAGAGCATTCGTTGAGCAGTGCTGGATCGATCAGCGCGTCGTAGAGACATATTTCGGCGCGGCGCAAGGCTTCAATACCTGACTGGGTGCAAAGTCCGGTTCCGGCACCGGCGCTGACAAAATGAACCGGCTTCACAAACAACGTGCGCAAACGAAGAAAACGTTCATCGTTCGAGCGAAACGTCAACGCCAGCGAGCCCTGCCCGTCTGGCACCGGAAGATCGTCCGGCGAAATCCAGTTCGCAAGGCGTTGCTCGAGACCGAGACGCTGAAGCGCGGCCGCCGCCATAATGAGCGCGTCGAATTTTCCGGTATCAAGTTGCTCAAGACGTTCTTCGATCGTGCCGCGCAACGGTTTAATCTCTGCATTTGGAAACCGTTTTTTTGCATACTCAGATCGTCTACCGCTACTGACGCCGATTATTTTCGGTTTAAGAGAACCGACCCAGACATCGTGCGGATCGGCGGCATCTGGAAGCCAAAAATAATCCATCCCTGCGGGAAGCGGATCGGGCATATCTTTGGCGCTGTGAACCGCGCAGTCGATTTGTCCGCTCAACAGAGCTTCGTCGAGGTCGCTCGTGAAAAAGTTATCCGGCGCCGTGAGCAGATCGGCTTGTTTGTCGCGGTCACCCGGCGAAGAAAAAGGAGCCAAGCTCCATTTCAAATCCGGAAGCTTAGACTGAAGCAGGGCTAAGGCCGATTCGGCCTGAATAAGCGCGAGACGGCTGGAGCGGGTTCCTGTCTTCATTTCAAAGTTCATCGGAAATCTCTCTTTTCCTGAATTGAATCAACCGTTCATAATCGCCGAAGTGACGGGTCAAAATCTCACGGCTCAAATTGCGCACCTGCTCCAGAGTTTCCGGACGTATCGCGGCGCGCAGATCGCTCAAGCTCACCAC
>JADYZA010000226.1 GCA_020853375.1 Verrucomicrobiota bacterium
AAACGCTTGTCGGCGGCTGGGCGGCATGGATATATTCCGAGCCTTCTTTTCGGGGCGGTAGCTCAATTGGTAGAGCGCCACGTTCGCAACGTGGAGGTCGAGGGTTCGATCCCCTTTCGCTCCACAATCCATCTCCTTGGTATTCAGCACCATGGAGATTTTTTGTTTTCTGGTTCGTCTCTGATTCGCGGGAAGTGTGGCAAAAGTGTGGCTTTGCCCCGTTTGATTTCCCGCCTTGTTACATAACAACGCACTGCGTTTAACAAGGAGCGGATCATGGGACTGGAACTGAGAAGAGATGCAGATCATAACCTTCGTTCGAAATGGTGGTATGGACGTTACACCGTGAACGGCAAGCGGCGATTCATCAATCTGGACGTTGAAGTGCAGGGCAAACCGCCTGCCGATATTCGTCACGCAGGAAGCACCGCGTTTGAGTGTTCCCGGGCGTTGGCGCAGGCAAAACTGAATGAGCTCATTCGTGACGCAACCAGTCATAAGTCCGCTGAAAAGCATTTGCAGGAACTCTATGAACTCAAAGCGGGTAAATCGATTGAACGGGTGCCGGTAGCCGATATATCCGCGCACTGGTTGTTGATTCCGACCCGCCGGGAAAGATCAGCCTCATGGGAAAGAACCCAATGCTCCACGCTGAAGGATTTCAGCGACTACATCAAAAATAACCATCCTGCCGCACAGTACATTTCACAGATCACTCCGAAAATGGCTCGTGAATGGTTGCACAGCCTCGAAATCAAAAAATATGCCGCCGCCACTTACAACGACAAGCTGCACCTGCTGAAAGGTTTCTTTGAGCGCATCGGCCACGAAGCCGGGGTTATTAAAAATCCCTTCTCCGGCTGTCCGACCAAAATCAAGAAAACGATGCACCGCCAGCCCTTCACGCAGGACGAGCTCAACGCGATTCTAACTCATTGTGATGAGCTAACCCGTCCGGTCGTTATGACCGCCATGTGTACCGCCATGCGGCGCGGTGACTGCTCCATGCTCAAATGGGAATCCGTCGATCTGGAAAACGGATTCATTTCGGTGAAGACCTCCAAGACCGGCGAACTGGCTGAAATTCCTTTGTTTCCGCGGTTGCGGGCCGAGCTGGAACAGCTTCCCCGTGTGAGTGAATACGTGTTTCCCGAAGCGGCGGCTATGTACAAAACCAGCATCCACGGCCTGTCATGGCGATTTAAGAAGGCGCTCAAGGCGGCTGAAATCAAAGAAACCGTAGTTGCGCGGGACGATGCCCGCCATAAGGCCAGCGTGAAGGATTTTCACTCATTGCGGACAACGTGGATCACCATGGCTCTGTCGGCGGGTGTTCCGATGGAGCTGGTACGTCGCGTCACCGGCCATTCCACCGTTGAAGTCGTGCTGAAACACTACTTCCGTCCCGGACGCGAAGCCTTTCGCACGGCGCTCGAAACCGCCATGCCGCACATGCTCACCGGCGGCGCGACTCCGGCAAAAGCTATCCAAGCCGTTCAGGTGCGCCCAGACCTAATCCATGAACAACAGCTCAAAAAGGTCGAAGGACTGGCTGCCACCGTTGCCGCCTGAGTAGGGCGGTGAAACAAGGTGAGCAGAGCCCCGTTTGATTTATCAAACTTTTTGAAAAAATAGTTTAGAAAATTTTCAGTGGGGCATCATTTGGACTGTAGTAGCCGTTGAGCGGCGCCGGTTCGGGTCAGTTCATGCAGGACTTCTTCCGTGGCGGCGTGATATTTTTTGAGAAGCCGGACAAAGGTTTTGAATCCTGGTGCGCCGATGCGCACTAACTCCTGACGATCAGACTTAATTTCAGCGAAGTCCGGCGTCCATTTCACGCCATTTTGAAGAAGCAACTCGAACATTCCATCACTGAAACAAGCGCTTTCTGCACTGCGGTAGGAGTAGTCGTTTTTACCGTGTCTAATCTCCTGCATCAGCAGATGACTGAACAGAAAACGAATGAGACTTCCAATGAGAGCGGACTTTTGATCCGTGTTCAGCCGTTTAAGAAACCCGGCGTCGATGAGAAGTTTCAGCGTTTCAGGTTTGCGTGATTCGAGCGCGGCCTCCAGAAATTTGACCGCATGATCTGCCGTCGGATTCATTTTCCCGATCTTCTCCATCATCCACGTCCACCCCTGACGCAAGGCGATTTCAACCGCGCACCGGTCATAGTAATCGATTTCCTCCACCTCCAGAATTTGCGGCCCCGGCTCAAACGGATCGGCCCCGGCCCAAAGCATCAGCGAAACCCACTTCTGACTTTGCTCTTTCGTATGAAACCGCAAGGCGATATTCAACTGCCGATTCCAATCCGGAAACCGCTCCTCGTATTCCTTATAAATTCTCAGGGCGGTCCGGATTTTATACTTAAAGGCGTACGCGATCGGATTATCGGTCTTCGTGTCGGCCCCGCGCTCGACAAAATAGCGCATAATATTCGTGTCCCAGGTGTCGAACACCCGCCACATGGGGACATCGCGAATATCAGCCCCGTGCTTCACCAGCAGCTCAACCAAATCCAGACGTCTCTGGCATACAGCATCTTCGATCGCGCAAAATCCGCCGAACCCGCCGTGTCTTGGCTCTGACGTATTGGCTCCGCCCTCCAGCAGCACTTGAACCAGACTGTGAAACCCCAACCCGACGGCAATCTCCAGCGGCCCTTGCGTCCGCTGGCGGGCCGGAACGGGCGGCGGGGGATTCACCGGCTTACCGGCGGCGATCCACTCCTGCACCTCGAAAAGCTTGCCCTGCCGGCAGAGATCGAGCAGAGGCTTCATCTCCTCTCTATTGGCGAAACGGCTCATGTCATTTTTATGCGCTGAAGCGGTGCGAGGGTCAACTGTAACTGGTGCCGGACAAAGCAGGCACTTCGACTTTTAAAAACGCCGCGCTTCCACCCGCTGGATAAATCCGGTAGAAAAGTTTCCAATCTTTGGAAAATTCTGGAAGGAAGTCGGTATGGCTATGGAAACGCATTCTCAAATGGCCAATTTCATCTGGGGAATCTGCAATCTGCTTCGGGGGCCATACAAGCGGAATGAATATCGCAAGGTCATCCTACCGCTAACGGTGTTGAGACGCTTTGACTGCATCCTCGCTCCGACTAAGGCCGCCGTGCTGAAAGAGCACGCCGCCATCAAGGCCAAGCCGGAAAACATCATACGGCACAAACTTTCAGAGATCACCGAGCATCCGTTCTATAACCTGTCCAAGCTCGACTTCGCCCGGCTGCTGGATGACCCGAACCAGCTCGCGCCGAACCTCAACAGCTACATCAACGGGTTTTCCCCTAACGTCCGCGCCATTATGGAGCGGTTCGACTTCGGCACGCAGATCGCCAAGATGGCCGATAAAGACCTGCTCTACCTCGTCATCAAGAAGTTTGCCGCCATTGATTTGTCACCGGAGCACGTCGATCCCCTGCAAATGGGGTACATTTTTGAGGAACTCATCCGGATCGGTGCGGAACAATCCAACGAAGAGGCCGGAGAGCATTTCACTCCGCGCGAAGTGATCAAACTGATGGTCAATCTGCTACTTGCCCCCGAAAAAGACCTTGCTCGCAGCCATGTGGTGAAAACCATCTATGATCCGGCCTGTGGAACCGGCGGGATGCTGTCCGTTGCCGAGAAATACATTCGCGATCTCAACACCGACGCCCAGCCCAAGCTCTTCGGTCAGGACTGGAACGACGAAGCGTGGGCCGTCTGCAAATCCGACATGCTTATCAAAGGCGAAGACGCAGACAACATCATCCGCGACGACACCTTCACCAAAGACGGCTTCGCTTCCGGCAACGCCGAAGACCGTCCTTCCAAATTCGACTACATGCTCGCCAATCCGCCCTTTGGCGTGGAATGGAAACAGCAGCAACGCTACATCGAACAGGAGCGCGACACCCTTGGATTCAGCGGGCGCTTTGGCGCAGGCACGCCCCGTGTGAATGACGGCGCACTCCTTTTCCTCCAGCACATGCTGTCGAAAATGCGCGCCCCGCAGGACGGCGGCAGCCGCCTCGCCATCGTCTTTAACGGCTCACCGCTATTCACCGGCGATGCTGGCGGCGGCGAAAGCGAAATCCGCCGCTGGATCATCGAGAACGACTGGCTGGAAGCGATTGCCGCTTTGCCCGAACAGCTTTTCTACAACACCGGCATTTCCACCTATCTCTGGGTGCTCACCAACCGCAAAGAAAAACCCCGTAAAGGCAAGGTACAGCTCATTGATGCCCGCCCGTTCTGGGTGCAGATGGAAAAAAGCCTCGGCAACAAACGCCGCCGTATCGGCGACCCTTCCGACAAAGAGAAAGACCCCGACCATATCGGCGATCTCACCAAAATCTTCGGTAACTTCAAAGACGGCGAAACCCGAACCTTTACCGAAGAAGACCCCATCACTCACCAACCTATTCAGCGCCAGCGCATCGTCAGCAAGATTTTCGACAACGAAGACTTCGGTTATAACAAGATCACCGTTGACCGCCCGTTGCGGCTGAACTTTCAGGCCAGCGCCGAGCGCATTGTCCTGCTCGACGACGAAAGCGGATTCAAAAACCTCGCTTCCAGTGCGAAGAAAGACCCCGCCGTCCGCCAGCAGGAAATCGAAGAAGGCCAAAAGCGGCAGGAAGAAATCCGCGAACTGCTCCGCGCCTTCGGCAAAGCCACCAAAGAAAAACTGTTCAAGGATCGGAAGGCATTTCTCACCGAACTGCGCAAACTCGACCGCGAGCGCGACGCACACCTGAGCGCCCCGGAACTCAAAGCCGTGCTGTCCGCCATCGGCGAGCGCGACGAAACCGCCGAAATCTGCCGCAACAAAGACGGACAGCCCGAAGCGGACTCCGATCTGCGCGACACCGAAACCGTGCCGCTCAAGGAAAGCATCGAAGAATACTTCAAGCGCGAAGTGCTGCCCCATGTGCCTGATGCGTGGATTGATACAACCAAAACCAAGGTTGGCTACGAAATCCCGCTCAACCGCCACTTCTACCGCTACGAACCGCCGCGCCCGCTGGAAATCATCGAGACCGACATCAAACGCCTCGAAGACGACATCATGAAAATGCTCAAGGAGGTCACGGCATGAGTGCTGGAAAACAACCGGAAAATGGATCGCTGATTGTTTACCGTACCGACGACGGGCAAACGGAGATTCAGCTCAAGACGGCGGACGGCTCCGCATGGCTTAATCAGAGCGAAATGGCGGAACTTTTTGACACGACCAAACAGAACATAAGTCTCCACATTAAGAACATCTTAGACGAGGGCGAGCTCCCGGCAGAAGCAACTGTCAAGGAATCCTTGACGGTTCAACCGGAAGGAGCCCGGAAGGTTCAGCGGAAAACCTTTTTATACAACCTCTACATGATTCTGGCGGTCGGCTATCGCGTCCGTTCGCCGCGCGGCACACAGTTCCGGCAATGGGCCACCGCCCATTTGGCGGAGTATCTCGTCAAGGGCTTTGTCATGGACGACAAGCGGCTGAAAAACCCCGGCGGCTGGGACTACTTCGACGAACTGCTGGCCCGCATCCGCGACATCCGTGCCTCGGAAAAACGGTTCTATCAGAAAGTACGCGACCTCTTCGCCCTCAGCGCCGACTACCGCCCGGACGACCGCGCCGCCCAGCTCTTTTTTGCCGAAGCACAGAACAAACTGCTGTTCGCCGTCACCGGCCAGACCGCCGCCGAACTGGTGGTGGCCCGCGCCGATCCGGAAGCCCCCAATATGGCGCTCACCAACTGGAGCGGAGCGCGCGTCCGCAAACATGATGTCATCGTGGCCAAGAACTACCTGACCGCCGACGAAGTGGACACGCTCAACCGGCTGGTAGTCATCTTTCTGGAGCAGGCCGAACTGCGCGTCAAAGAACGCAAACAGCTCACCCTCGACTACTGGCGGCAGAATGTGGATCGCCTGCTGGAGTTCAACGAAAAAGCCGTACTGGCTCACGCCGGAGCGGTTTCGCACGAAGCCATGCAGCGCATCGCGCAGGAACGCTACGAAACCTTCGACGAAAACCGCCGCCTTGCCGACGCCAAACAGGCCGACGCCGAAGACCTCAGCGAACTCGAGCAGATTGAAAAAGCGCTGGAAAATAAAAAGGGGACGCCGTGAAGCTCCCGGCCTACCCGAAAACCAAACCCTCCGGCGTCGATTGGCTCGGCAACGTCCCCGAACATTGGGAGGCTCAAGGCGTAAAGTTTTGTTACTCGATTCAACTTGGGAAGATGCTTCAGCCTGAGCCTGCCAGCCCAACCGACGAAGAAACTCCTTATCTCAAATCTCAGCACGTCCAGTGGGAACATGTGCGCATTGCCGACCTTCCAACCATGTGGACGAATAAAAAAGAACGGTGGCAGTATGCCGTGAGAGATGGCGACTTGCTCGTTTGTGAAGGTGGAGATGTGGGTCGCGCAGCGGTTGTTTACGGCGCACCAGACGGAACGATTATTCAAAATGCGCTCCATCGCGTCAGACCACAGGGTAAAAACGAATCTGGCTTCCTCTTGTATGTTCTGGCACACGCAGCTTCGCAAGGCTGGTTCGAGATTATCTGCAATAAGTCCACCATCGCTCATTTCACTGTCGATAAATTTGGCGCGCTGGGCGTCGCACTGCCAACGCCCGCCGAACAAAAATCCATCGCGGCGTTTCTAGATCGGGAGACGGGGCGGATTGATACGCTGGTGGCGAAGAAGCGGGAATTGATCGAGCGGCTGAAGGAAAAGCGCACCGCGCTCATCTCCCGCACCGTCACTCGCGGCCTCGATCCAAATGTCGCGCTCAAACCCTCCGGCCTCGACTGGCTCGGCGACATCCCGAAGCATTGGGACGCGAAGCCCCTCAAGTTTATCGCTCTCGTAAAAACGGGCTTCGCATTCAGCAGCGATGATTTCACCGACGAGGGAGTTCCGGTTCTGAGAATCGGCGACATCACACGCGACGGACGAGTCGATTTCAGCGGAGCGAAATACCTGACGGAAGATTTCCTGCGAACCCACAGAAGCGTCGTTGTTCAGCAAGGGGACATCACGATGGCAATGACCGGCGCTACGATTGGTAAAGTCGGGCGCTATTCTTTTGAAACTCCTGCGCTCCTAAATCAACGCGTCTGCATTTTTCGCCCGAGGCAGGACAACTCGAACGACTTTCTTTGGCATCTATTGAACGCAGATTTCTACATTGAACATGTGTTGTTGAAGGCGTTCGGCGGAGCGCAGCCCAATATTTCCGACACCCAACTTCTGTCTTGTTCAGTCCCCGTGCCACCACCCAAGGAACAAGCCGCCATCGCCGCGTATCTGGACGAGGAGACGGCGAAGCTGGACGTGCTGGCTGGCAAGGTGGAGACTGCGATTGAGCGGTTGCAGGAATACCGCACCGCCCTCATCACCGCCGCCGTCACCGGGAAAATTGATGTTAGAAAGGCCCTTGCGTGAGCACTCCGTTCGAGATTGATAATTTCAAAAAGTATTTGGACACCGTGCGCGATGAGCTGCCAAAGGGCCGCATCTACTTCAGAGGACAGAACAAACTGGTCAGCGATAGTTATGAACTGAAGCCGTCCATCGGACGTTACAAAAAGTTGGAGTCTCTTACACCGTTTGCTCGTGAGGAAAAAGAACGCGCAGTTCTCGGCGTTTTTGCCAATCACCTGCTTGCCCATGTTCAACATCTTCCGCGTAATGACTGGGAATCGCTTGCGATTGCTCAGCACCACGGGTTGCCCACGCGATTCATGGACTGGACAACCAATCCCCTTGTCGCACTCTATTTCGCTACACGCGAAACAAAAACCAATGATGACAATCAGCCAATGAATAGCGCAGTTTATGTTTTGACGAGTGAGCCGACCCGGTTCAGTGAGTTGGAGCGTCCGAAAGAAGCGGTTATCAAACCGGTGCGCGACCTCATCAGTTCTATCTCCATAGCACCATCCGGCTATGAAGAGTTTGAGACCATTGAGGAAACTCTTACCAGGCGCAATTTTGAGGCCATTAACGACATTCTTGATGCTGAGTCAGAGCCGATAGAAAAAGAACCCAGTGAGCCGGTTGATCAAAAATTGATGAACAGCCCTTTTGGCATCGGCGAAAATATTATTTATGACCCTCCGCATGTTTCTCCGCGTATTCGCGCACAGGACGGAGTTCTGTTGGCGTGCCATCAGCCGACACAATCATTGGAAGAAAAGGATTACATCGAAATCGTCATCAGGCACGAAGCGCACGATGAAATACGTCGCCGCCTTGATCAATACGGTGTTTTCGACAAACAACTTTTCCCCGACCTCGACGGAATTGCCAAGTGGCTCAAGTACAGGGTTTTTGAAATTGATGGAACTTGCTAAAAGCTATTCCTATTACGACGATAGTCACCGGAAAATTGACGTGCGAAAACAATCTACTTCTGGTTGAATCGAAACCGTTATGCGCATTGAAGAACTCAAAGTCTCCGGATTCCGTTGTTTCGACGATGCGACGTTTCGCTTTTCGTCGGGCGTCAATTTGATCGTGGGCGACAATGGCGCGGGCAAGACCTCGCTTCTGGATGCTTTGGCGGTGGCAGCAGGATCGTGGTTGCTGGGCATTCGTGGTTTTGACCAGCGGCATCTCTGGGCAGAGGACGTGCGAGTGCGTCCGCAAGGCTCGAACGGCGATTTTCGTTTCGAAGAGGTGGAGCAGACGGAAATCCGAGCGCGCGGAGTCATCGATGGAGAATCTCTAAAGTGGGCGCGCACTTTGCGCGGGCGCAAGGGACGTACGACGACACGGGAGGCCAGTGGCATTCGCGAACTGGCTGAAGCGCGGGCACAATCCATCCGTAGTGGCGATGAACAGATCGTGCTGCCTTTGGTTTCGTATTACGGGACGGGCCGCTTGTGGCAAATTCCGCGCGACATGAAGAAGGAGCTGAAGAAACGCTCCGACCTTTCGCGGTTTCAGGGCTACAAGAACAGCGTTGATCCGCGGTGCAGTCCGGTGGATTTCATGAAGTGGTTGAAGCGACATGAATGGATTGCGTTTCAGGAAGGAGCAGAGCCGCCTATTTCGACCGCTGTGAAGAAGGCGGTGTTGAACTGTCTGGAGGGGGGGCAGAAAATCTGGTTTTCCGCCAAGCAGGAGCAAGTATTGGTAGATGTGGAGGATCAGGGAGTCCACGCCTTTGAAAATTTGAGCGATGGCCAGCGCAACATGGTGGCGATGGTGGGAGACATTGCGATCAAGGCGGCGCAATTGAATCCGCAGTTTGGCGCGCAGGCCATCGAGAAGACGCCCGGCATTGTACTGATTGACGAACTGGATTTGCATCTGCACCCTCGTTGGCAACGGCGGGTAGTGTCGGATTTACAGCGCACGTTTCCCATGATTCAGTTTTTCTGCACTACGCACTCACCGCAGATCATTGGCGAGGTGCCGCGTGAATCGGTCATGTTATTGACGGCGACTGGCGCGCAACCACCAGTGGTGGCCTACGGCGCGGATTCCAACTGGATTTTGGAGCATGTCATGGAAGCGCAGCAGCGCAGTGAAGTTTCGACAAAACTCATTCACAATGTCGAAGACGCTTTGGAGAAGGGCGATCTGGAATCCGCCAAGTGTGAACTTCAAGAGTTGCGGAAAAAAGTCGGCAGCGAAGAAGGCGAAGTCGCCCGGTTAGAGGGAAGCATCCGTAACATGGAAGCGCTGGCGCATGAGAAGGATTGAAAAACGCGCCGAGCCGCAGGAGTTGACGCAATGGAGGGCGGCGAATCAAGCCGACCCCGGCGGTGGCGGAATCAATTACGGGTATGCCTTGCTGAGGCAGTCATCTGCGGTGGTCAACCGACTGGTGGATTCATTGCTTGCTGAACAAGGCGGGCTGTGCGCCTACACGGGCCGGAGAATTGACCGCGACTCAACACACGTCGAACATTTGCGTCCACAGACTCCATGGAAAGCGCACCGGGGACTGGATGTCACTTATTCAAATCTGGTGGGTTGCTGGCCGCAGCCGAACGGACCGCGCGGCCAGTATGGGGCACACCCAAAAGAGGATTGGCCCGCCCCCGGACAAGAAGCACATTTTGTTTCGCCACTGAGCAATGGTTGCGAGGCGCGTTTCATTTTCAACCAGCGCGGCGAGATTAAAACCACAGATGCTGCTGCGGCTGAAACAGTGCGAAGGCTAAAACTGGATCACCATCTTTTGACCGCGTTACGTCGAGCGGAAATTGATTCTGTGTTAGGAGCAACCAGAAACCTTCCATTGAAACGTGCTCGGAGTCGGTTGCGCTCCATCGAGGAAGCTGAAGCGACAGTGAATACGGGTGGGAACGCAATACTTGACCCATATTGTTTTGCGCTGAAGCAGGCGCTCCAAAAGCACATCCGCAGTTTGGAAATAATCGGGCAAACCAAAGCACAGCAATGAACCAAACCAACGAACGCGCCTTTGAAACTTACGTGGAGGAAATCCTGCTGACGAAAAGCGGCTGGAAATCCGGTAGCAACGCGGAATGGGATAAGGAACGGGCGCTCTTTCCGGCGCAGGTGTTTGCCTTTATCCAGGATACCCAGCCGAAACTGTGGACCGAAATGCAGGCGCAGCACGCGGCGGGGCTGGAGCCGCTGTTGTTGACCACACTGGTGAAGGAGCTGGACGCGAAGGGTTCACTCCACGTTTTGCGGCACGGGTTCAAGTTTTACGGCAAGACCTTCCGCCTCGCCTATTTCAAACCGGCCCACGGCGCGAACTATGAGATCATTGAGCTGTTTAACAAAAACCAGCTCACCGTTACGCGGCAGGTACCGTGTCACCCCGGCGACAACCGCACGCTGGATATGGTGTTGTCAGTGAATGGTCTGCCGGTATCCACCATCGAGCTGAAGAACCCCGGTACCGGCCAGAACTGGCGGCATGCGGTACGACAATATAAAGAAGATCGCGATCCGCGCGTCCCTTTGTTCGATTTCAAGAAGCGGGCGCTGGTTCATTTCGCCGCCGACTCCGAAGAAGTCCACATGACCACGCGGCTGTCCGGGGACAAAACGCATTTTCTGCCGTTCAATCGGGGCAGCCATCCGGGGAAGATTATCTGCGGCCAAGGCAATCCCCGTCATGACTCTGGCTATCGCACCGGTTATTTCTGGGAAGAGATTCTGCGGTTCGATAGCTTTCTCGACATTCTCGGTCATTTCATGTTCCTCGAAAAGAGAGAGGAAAAGGTGGACGACGGACGCGGCGGTTCGCGCATGGTCACTAAGGAGACGATGATTTTCCCGCGCTATCACCAGCTCGATTCCGTACGCAAACTGGTTGGAACCTCCCGTACGGAAGGGCCGGGGCGCAATTATCTCATCCAGCACTCGGCTGGCAGCGGCAAGACCAACAGCATTTCGTGGCTCTCGCACCGGCTGGCCAGTCTACACGATGAAAAGGACGTGAAGGTTTTTGACTGTGTGGTGGTGATTACCGACCGGCAGATTCTTGACCGGCAGTTGCAGGACGCGATTTATCAGATTGAACACGCGCAGGGCGTGGTGAAGGCGATCGATCAGGACTCGAAGCAATTGGCAGAGGCGCTGATTGACGGCACGAAAATTGTGATCACAACGTTGCAGAAGTTCCCGTTCGTCTTGCGCGGGTTGCTGCACGCCGCCGGAGCGGAGAGCGCAGAACAGGCCACCGAGGAACAAAAAGCTGAGGCGGCCAGGTGGGAGGCGGAAATCGCCAAACGCCGTTACGCCGTGATCGTGGACGAAGCACACTCCAGCCAGTCCGGCGAAACATCGCGGGAGCTGAAGGCTATTCTTGGCGAAACGAGCCAAGCGGAGAACGAAGAGGAAGAACCGGATTGGGAAGACCGGCTCAATCAGGTGGCGCAGTCAAGAGGCCGGCAGTCTAATCTGAGCTTCTTCGCCTTTACCGCCACGCCCAAGGGCAAGACGCTGGAGCTGTTCGGGCGCAAAGGGGAGAATGGTTTGCCGGAGGCGTTTCATCTCTACTCGATGCGTCAGGCTATTCAGGAAAATTTTATTTTGGATGTGGTGAAAAACTACACCACCTACGCCACCTATTTCCGGCTGGTGAAGTCCATTGAAGACGACCCAAACCTGCCCAAGAAAAAAGCGGTACGGGTCTTAGCTAAATTTATGAGCCTGCATCCGCACAATATTGAGCAGAAGACCGAAGTAATGGTGGAGCATTTTCGCCAAAAGGTGATGCGCCAGCTAGGCGGTCGCGCCAAGGCGATGGTGGTCACCTCTTCACGTCTTCATGCCGTGCGCTATATGAAGGCTTTCGAGCTTTACCTTACAGAAAACGGCTACACCGACATCCGTCCGCTGGTCGCTTTCAGCGGCACAGTGAAAGACCCGAAAACCGGACTCGAATATACCGAGCCGGGGATGAACACAGATTGCGTAACCGGAGCCCCGATCAGCGAGAAGCAATTGCCTGAGCGGTTCGCGTCATCGGATTATCAGGTTTTGCTGGTGGCCAATAAATACCAGACCGGCTTCGATCAGCCGTTGCTGTGTGCGATGTATGTGGACAAACGGCTCGATGGCGTGCAGGCCGTACAAACCTTGTCGCGCCTGAACCGGAAGATTCCCGGCAAGGAAAATCCGTTCGTGCTGGATTTTGTCAATAAGGCCGAGGACATCTACAAAGCCTTCAAGCCCTACTATGACGCGACGAGTTTGCAGGAGGGCTCCGACCCGCAACAGCTGGAAACGCTCAAGCATGATTTGGATACCGCTCAGGTCTATTTCTGGAGCGAGGTCGAGGCGTTTTCCCGCGTCTTCTACAAGCCCGCCGCCCGGCAGAGCGCGCAGGATCACGCCGGTATGCAGCTTCACCTTCAACCGGCAGTGGATCGCTTCAAGGCGATTGAAGACGAGCTGAAGCGCAGTGAGTTCCGGGAAAAGCTGAAGGGCTACGTGCACATTTATTCTTTTTTGAGCCAGATTGCTCCTTACTGCGATCCATCCTTGGAGATGCTTTACAGCTACGGTCGTTTCCTGCTTCCGCACCTTCCGCTCGACCGCGACACCGAGCGAGTGAAAATCAGCGATGAGGTCGGTCTGGAATACTATCGGTTACAGCGGATTTTCGATGGCGACATAGCTCTTGAAGAGGGCGATCCGGAGGGCGTGAAGAGCCCGACCGATGTCGGTACCGGCAAAGCCAAAGAAGACAAAGCCCCGCTGTCAGAAATCATCACCGTGCTGAATGAACGCTTCGGGACGAATTTCACCGATGAAGACCGTTTATTCTTTGAGCAGATTCGCGAAAAGGCCACCAATAATGATCAGGTCATCAAATTGCGGCAAGCCAACCCGTTCGATAAATTCCAGCTCGGTATGCGTCAGCTTGTCGAAGGGCTCATGATGCAGCGCATGACCGACAACGACAAGATCGTGACCCGTTACATGGATGATAAAGAATTCGGCAGTGCCGCCTTCGATGTGCTTTCAAAAGCCATCTACGAAGCAATTCCTGTGAACGATGCTTCTCACGTTTGATTTTTCAAATCAGGCTTAAAAAAATTTTCGCTTTTTTCACGCCACAGGGACTTTTGCTTTAATTACTTCATAGTCAACAAGCTATAAGTATTTGAATGCGCGATCTACCCTGTCGCTCTGGCGTGCTTATTTTATTTTGCCCCTTAACCTAAAAGGAAATGAAAAGGGGGCTCTCTTGTTAATCTACTCATAACCAACAAGATGGATTATTTTTTAGTGCAACCAACTTTTGGCTCCGGCGCGTCTGTTTGATTTCTCCCCTTTGGGTGAGAGTTTCAACATTTAACCGGAGCCGAATCATATGCTGTACGCCATCAAAAACCTGTCGTCGTTAAAAACACAACCCTGCACGCCGTGGACTGTAACTGTCGGCTCCCCGCCCAAGACCGACTGGAACAATCCCAATATCGATCACTGTTTCTATTCCGGTTTCGAAGGTTTGATTTCTGGGGCCCGAATTGATTCTAAAAATAATCCCGCCGTTTCTCTCCATTGGATCGTGGCCGACTACGATGGCCTGATCGACCAACACGCGCGCGATACCGTTCTCGACCACTGCGTTGATTTCCGTCCGCAGTATATCTGCAAAACAATTTCTGGCGGTGCCCGGCTGCTCTGGCGGCTCGAAGCACCCTTCCTGCTCCACAGCAACGACCTGACCTCTCGGCTCCTGCGGCACATCCGCAAAAAGTTGAGGCTCTCTAAGGTCTTGGTCGGGCTGGACACCGCCGCCTTTGATGATCCCTGCAAATACTACGAAGCCGGCACGGACTGGGTTCAGCTTTCCGGCGGCGTGATTCCGGCAAACTTTATGATGCAGTGGGCGGTGGAGTCCTCCCATCAATACGACTGGAACAAGCTGGGCCCTGTCATTCCTATCGAAACCATCGCCGACGAAGTGGAACGGCAATTCCCCGGTCGTTGGGCCGGCGATTTTGACATCGGCAGACGCGGCGTTCGCTTTTGGGATTCTTCGGCGGACAACGAGACAGCGGCAATCATACGTGATTCCGGTATGCAATGTTTCACCGGCGGGCAGGCCTTCGTTCCGTGGTCTACCATACTTGGCTGGCCGTTTGTTAAAAAGTTTGAAGCCGACCGGATTGGCGGAGCGATCAATGGAGTCTATTTTGACGGACGGGAATACTGGGCACAGCTTTCAAACAGGCAGTGGCAAGCCACGAACAAATCTGACATGGCGAATGACCTACAGGCAGAGCGCGGCCTTAGTTCTACAGTTCCTCGCGGTTCTGCTGCCAGTGAGGTTGTTTTGGCCCTTAATCGTATCCGGAAACAGCAATACATTGCCTGTGCAGCACCGCTGGTTCACCGCCCCAAAGGCATCGTTATGGTTAACGGATTGCGCGTTCTCAACACCTCCACCGTCGAAGTTCTCCATCCCGCCGATCTGGATTCTCAAGGTGGAGCGGGCACTCCGAGCACGCTTTCTTCTGTAGCTGCGGACGCTGGCCGCGGTCTTCCTCAAGCCTGCCAGTTCTCTTGGTTGGAATCCTACTTTGCCACCTTCTTCGATCCGGTTGAGCAGTTGGATTATTTCTACGCCTGGCTCCAGCGCTGGTATATTTCGGCACGGGAGGGGCGTATGCTTCCCGGTCAGGCTTCATTTTTCGCCGGCGTTCCGA
>JADYZA010000227.1 GCA_020853375.1 Verrucomicrobiota bacterium
CGCCGGCTCTGAGGTGGACCTCGTGAATGCTGATGGCAATGACACCGGGCCGGTCGCCAATGGCTTCCGAGGCGTTGGTGATGAGGTTCATCGCCACCTGACGAATTTGAGAAATGTCACCGCGAATGAACGGAATCTGTTTGGCCAGGCAATATTGAATCGTCACTTTTTTGGAAATAGAAACATCCAGCAAGGATCCCATCTCTTTAACTACTGAACTGAGGTTGATACTGCCGACCACCAGAGATGCTTTCCCAGTATAAACCAGCATCTGATTAGCCAGCTCAGCCGCACGCAAAGAGGTTTTCTTGATTTCATCAAGCACGCCGCCGTCGGAGCCGCCGCACTCAAGAAGCGCCAGTTCGGCGTTGCCGAGAACAACCGTCATTAGATTATTAAAATCATGTGCAATCCCGCTGGCTAACAGCCCCAATCCCGCCATTTTCTGACCATCCTGAAACTTCCGTTCCAGAATCTGCATGCTTTCCTCCAGCAAAACAGTCTGCGTCACATCGCGTACCGAACCGCTCAAATAAACCGCGCGGCCAGCCGCATTGTATGTCACATGCAAATGATCACTGAACGAGCGATACTGACCGTCGCGATGACGGAAGCGGTAATCGACCAGACCAAGCCATTCACGCTCGCCGCTTTTCTTCTTCAACTGGTCTATCAAGCGAAGCATCTTCTCACAGTCATCCGGATGAAGCTGTTGCAATATATCTTTCGGCTCCATCGACGAAATCTCATCTGCGGTATATCCCGTCAGGCTGAGACAGGCTGGACTCAGATAATCAAACTGCCCGCTAAGAAGATTAAAGCCGAACAGCATGTCGCGTGAATGTTGAAGGATATTCCGGATTCGAGCCTGAAAAAGATCACAACTGCATGCCGTTTGCCGGATCCGGTCGTTGCGTCGCAAATGAATCACAGCCCAAAGCAAAGCTCCTCCAAGAACAAATGCCCACAGCGCAATGTAGTGCAACGTGAAATCGTTGTACATCAGTGCCGTTGCAACCGGAAATCCGGTGCCAGCGCAAAACAGACTAGTTGGCAGGCTGATCAGAAGAGCCTCCCTGCTTATGGTCCAGCATCGGCTGGACATGCTGTTCGTAGCATGACGGACAAATCGAATGGCTGAATTCAATGTCGGAATTCCGCGTAATATAGCTATCCACCTGCTCCCAGTAATTCTCGTCATTCCGGATTTTGTTGCAGTACGAGCAGATCGGCAACAATCCACGCAACTGCTTCACATCTTCCAGCGCGGCTTCAAGTTGATGCACCTTTTTGGCCAGCATCTGCTCAAGACCCAGCACCCGTACACCGACATCAATTCGCGAACGGAGCTCGCGGCCGATAAACGGCTTCGTGACGTAATCGTCCGCACCGGCACTCAGACCTTCGATCAAATTATCAACGCCCTGCTGGGCGGACAAAATTATCAGGTAAAAGTACTCTTCAGGGAATTTCTCGCGCACACGTCGGCAGAGATCCGGACCTTCCATCCTAGGCATCAGCCAGTCGATAAGACAAAGGCGCGGCGGATTTTCACCACAAAGACGTTCCCAAGCTGACTGACCGTCCACAACGGTTTCAACCTCAAAACCCCACCCGCTGATCGTCTTTTCGAGTCTCATGCGGGTTACTTTGTCATCTTCGGCAATCAGAATGCGCATAACTTACCCTGTTTTTCGCCTTTCAGTGTAATGTAAAACCCTACCCGTCAACAAGCCGCTTATTGACTCAGACCACTAGAAAATCGACCGCGTGTTCCCATCCTTGATCCAGTCGTTTAAGCTGAAGAGTCAAATCCATGCGATCCTTGTCGCCAGGCTGGATTTGAGCTCGGCGATCCGTCAACACCTGCCGCCAAAGCACCATCACAATATCCTGCGCTGCCTTGGCCGGTGAAGCCTCCTTCCCTCGCAACTTCATCTCCTCCACCTGAATCCTTGCCGCCAGCCGCTGCGCCTCCGGGCGGTCAGCAGGAATGCTGTCCATCAGCGCCGACGGGTCTTCGAGCATCAGCTCCAGCAGTAAACGGCAGTCCGGATCGGTGAGATAGTCCGGTGGCAAATGATCCGCCACCACCGGCATGACTTCTGCCGGATGAAGAAATAACATCTGAATCAACGCCACCTCTTCTCCCGGGTGCTTAACCGGTACGGCGGAAACTTCCGGAGGGATATCCGGCGCAGGCCGTTCTTTTTTACGCGCCATATCGCGTTGCAGTGCGGAGGTCGCCAAGCCAAGCCGTTCGGCTGCTCGCTGAACCATACGGTCGCGCTGAACCGCGCCGGGAGCATGCGCAATTAGAGCCTGCACAGCGCGGGCCGTGCGCATCAGACCGGCCTCCTCTTTCAAATCTTCCTGCGAAGACATCACGTTAATCAGAAAATCGAGCGCCGAAACCGCATCGGCAACCCGTGACCGCAACGCATCCGCGCCATGATCACGCACCAGCGAGTCAGGATCTTCTCCGGCAGGAAGCGAAGCCACACGCACGCTGAGTTCTTCAGCAATGAATGCAGCCGAAGATTTCAAAGCGGCTTTTTGTCCGGCGGCATCGGCATCGAGAACCAGAATCACCTCATCGGCGTAGCGGCGGATCATGCGGGCATGGTCGGAGGTGAGCGCGGTTCCTTGCGAAGCAACCACATTGGTCAACCCCGCTTCGTGGCAACGGATGGCATCAATCTGCCCCTCGCAAACAATCGCAGTGCGGCTATCGGCCATGGCGCGGCGGGCTTTGTCTATGGCAAACAGCACACGGCTTTTGTGAAACAGCGGCGTTTCTGGACTGTTGACATATTTCCCGCTTTTTTCGTCCTTCACAATCGCCCGACCGCTGAAACCAATCACCCGGCCCGCTTCATCGCGAATCGGAAACATCAGCCGATTGCGGAAACGATCGTAGTAGCCGTGCCCCTTGTCGGACTTGATCATCAGTCCGGCCTGTTCCATCAGCTCAAACGGAATCTTTTTCTGCTGAGCCCATTTTTCGAGTGCATCGAAGCGGTCGGGAGCGAACCCAATCTGGAATTCCTTGACGGTTTCGGGCTTCAGGGCGCGCGTGGCGAGGTAGGTTCGGCCCGCTTCGCCGGACTCGTGCTCCAGAAGAATCCTCTGGTAGAACTGGGCAACACCCTCGTGAATCTGAAAAAGCTTCCGTTTGTCGGCGCCAGCGCCTTCGCCGCCTTCCTCCAGACTCAACTCCATCCCAGCACGATCTGCCAGCATCTGAAGAGCAGTCATAAAATCGACTTTTTCGTACTCCTGCACGAAGCGAATCACGTCGCCACCAGCGCCGCAGCCGAAACAGTGGTATATCTGCCGGTCAGGACTGACCGTGAATGAAGGACTTTTCTCTTTATGGAACGGACAGAGCGCCTTGAAGCGGGTTCCGGCGTTCTTAAGTGAAAGATAAGAGCCGATCACATCAGAGATATCGTTGCGTGCGCGGACTTCTTCGATGGTTTCTCTGGGTATCTGCTTCATGAAACAGACGGCTCCTATTGGGTGATGCCGTCGATACGTTTCTGCATATCTTTTTTCAGAGCGGGCAGTTCTCCGAAACGCGGGCGGGCCCACGGAGTGAGCGTATCGCAAACCCACCCGCCGATGGATGATTTTTCCGAAAGCACACGGTACAACGAATCATTCGAAATCATGCTGAGACCAACAAATACCGTCAGCCCGAGCAGAATACCGCGCAAAATACCGACAAGAACACCGCCAACCTTGTCAGCGTTTGTCCCCGCCTTCTCTTTCAACATCTGCTTAAACAACGCCCGCAAAAGCACAAACACAAGCACTGCCGCGAGTATAAGAACCGTCGGAACTAGGAAACGCAACACGTTCTCCGGCAGTTTCCAGTAGTTCTCTGCCAGTTCCGTCAGTTGCGGATAGAAAAAACAAAATCCGGCCAGCAGGGCCAGCAGCGTCAGCACATGAGCCAACTCACCGGAAAGTCCGTTCCATACGCCCCGAACCGCGAAAAACAGAACAAATAAAACAAACAGAATATCAATCGTGTAGAACATTTCAGGAAACCACATATTTATCACCTCGTGGCGGCTTTATAGCACATCCGTTTCTGGAACGTAGAGATTTTTCCAATCTTTGGAAAAATCATGGCCGCCAAACATTTTCCGGCCAAAAAGCAGAAGCATTTTAAATCCAAGAATGAACAAATGGAGGCCGTTTTACTGGAAGGTTTTATAAATCATGGGGTTACACGAAAAACACAATATGTTGTGGTTTAATTTGACAGCCATACATCATTTGGATAATTTCTGTCCCGTCGCTCAGCGAACATTCAACAGAAAAGCCACTTACAAACAGGTTGTCAACAGGGGGAAAATTCTATGGCTGAAACAATTACAGCAAAAAGCACACTTTTCGACGGATTCCGGAAACGCTCAGGTCTGATCGTGCCTTTCTGTCCGAAAAAAATCGAAATGGCTATTCATCTTGCGGTCGAAGAAGTTTCCCGCAAACAAAATACGCCGCGCAACGAAGGTCTCGCCCCGAAAATCACCGCCCAGGTGCTAGAACAACTCAGCAACCCCCAGTCTGAGTTTTTCGTACACGCTGAAGCGGACGGCAAACGCATTCCTCACATTGAAGATGTCCAAGACCTAGTAGAAATTCTATTGGCTGAAAGCGGCGAAACGCTCGTCGTCGCAGCCTATAAACGGTACCGTAAACAGCGCGAACTGGCCCGTAACAGCATCCGTGTGCGCGATCCGAATAGCAGCCAGAAAAAAGACAAAGTGGATGTCACCGACGCCAGTCTGCTACTGGTCGAATCTCACTCCGCCGAAGTCACCCTCCCTTGGGACCGGAAGCGCATTGTGAAGCAGATCATCGACAAGACCGATCTTGCGGTCGATACCGCCATCAGCATCGCCAAAGCCGTTGAAAATCGGATCATCGCCGGAAAAATCAACACCATCAACACCACGCTCATCCGCGAAATGGTCAATAACGAGCTGGCTGAGCGTGGATTCTCTGCTCAGCTGCGCGACCTGTCTCTCTACGGCGTGCCGCTCGACTATGTCGAAAAACTGATGTTCACCAAGTCCACTGAGAACAGCAATATCGTCAACAACAACCCCGAGGCGGTCAACCTCGGCATCGCCGAGCTAGTGCTCAAACAATGGGCACTCGACACAATCTTCACCCCCGACATCAAGCGCGCACATAACACCGGTGCAGTGCATCTGCACGACCTCGGATACCCGCATCGCGTTTACTGCTCCAGCCACTCCATTGAGTACGTCAAAAAGTACGGTCTCAAAGGACTGATCAATCTCAATACCGAATCGAGCCCGGCAAAAACCGCTTCCGTGTTGACCGGCCACCTGAACACATTCCTCGCCTCCATGCAGGCGAACTATGCCGGCGCGCTGGGCATCGCCTACATCAACATTCTTTACGCTCCGTACCTCGAAGGAATGAATGCCCGCGATCTCAAACAGATTGCGCAGGAACTGATCTTCAACGGATCGCAAAACGCATTCAGCCGCGGAGGACAAACTCTATTCCTCGACTTCAACATCCATTCCGGCGTTCCGGGCTACATGAAAACCGTTCCGGCTATCGGCCCGGGCGGAAAATACATGTTGCGCCTGAAATCGGGGCTGAAAGTCACAGTGGAAGAAGTTCTGCGCGAAGACCGCGACGTCAGCGGCTATAAAATGATGGATCTCTATCTCGAAGAGGAAGACGGCTCGCAGCGCCTCGTCATGCGCGAAATCAAAGGAAAAGATGGGCTGGAATATGACGCGGCGATAGCCGCCGAACTCGAAGCGCGCGGCGAAAAGATTGTCACCTACGGCGACTACACCAAAGAATCTCAGGACTTCTGCCGCGCTCTGCTTGAAGTATGGGGCGACGGCGACAGCAATGGTCGCATCTTTGAGTTCCCGAAGTGTGACTTCCATATCAGCGACGAAACCTTCGTCGACCCAGAACAGTATCAGATCTATCAGGCCGCCTGCCAGCTGGCCGCAAAGAACGGTTCAACCTATTTCATCTTTGACCGCGATGAAGTGACGCTCTCGGCATGCTGCCGCCTGCGCACCACCATCAGTGACAATCGCATGCTGCGCCATCCGGAAAATATGCGCTTCTGCGGCTTCCAGAACATCACTATCAACATCCCGCAGGCGGCCTACCGCGCGGCCCGCAAAGGTGGCGATATTCTGCAGAACTTCTATGAAGAAATCGATGGTATGATGGAACTCTGCGCGCAGGCGCATCTGCAAAAGAAAGCCAAAATCGCCCAAATGATGAGCGGTAACGGACATCCGCTCTGGCAGATCGGCAAAGAGTCGAATGACGGGAAACCGTACGTCAACCTCGACACCTGCACCTACATCATCGGACTCATCGGTGTAAACGACACCGTGAAATTCCTGATCGGTCAGGAGCTGCACGACAGCGACGAAGCCCAGCAGTTTGGTCTGCGGGTTGTGGCTCACATGTACACTCGAACCAAGAAACTGAGCAAAAAATATAACCTCAAGTTCACACTGGAAGAGTCGCCCGCCGAAAGCGCCGCGCGCCGTCTGGCCAAGACCGACCTCATCTACTTCCACGACGAAGCCAAAGATATCGTCAAGGGTGAATCCGAAGATGTCTGTTACTACACAAACTCCGTGCATCTCACCGCCGACGCCCCTGTCGGACTGGTTGGACGCATTGTGGAACAGGCAAAATATCACAGCCTGATTGAATCCGGCGCCATCACCCACGCCTTTGTCGGCGAAGAACAGCCGTCAGCCGCCTCGATTGAGAAGCTGATGACAGAGACCTTCTTCCGTACGCAATCGGCGCAAGTGTGCATTTCTCCCGAATTCACATTCTGCAACAGCTGTCACCATCAGTTGCGCGGACTGGTCGAAACCTGTCCCGCCTGCCAGTCCACTGATGTCGTCGGCGAAACCCGTGTGGTCGGATACTTCAGCAAAATCCAGAACTGGAACAAATCCAAGCGCTACGGCGAACTCAAAGCCCGCCAGAGAGGTCAGTACGCGATTGAGACTGCCGACGTCTGCGCCACGGAAGAAGCCGTTAAAAACTAACCCCTTCAGGAGATTTAACCATGCAGAAACCTTATAAAATCAAAGTGTTCGGCAAAGAAGGCTGCGCCAAGTGCAAGATGCTCAACCAGCGCCTCGACAAACTGCTCGAAGAAAAAGAATGGTCCGACTTCGAAAAGGAATATTGCGATGTCGAAACCGTTGACGGCCTCGTCGCCTTCGCCTCCGCCGAATGCATCAACCCCC
>JADYZA010000228.1 GCA_020853375.1 Verrucomicrobiota bacterium
ATATCCCGGCCCGTATCTGCTCATTCAAATACAACTCCGGTCGGTTCCATGCGGCTCCCGCAAACAGGTCTTCCATATCCGAAGAAAGCTCAAACACCGTATTGCGTACCGGACGGTCTATTAGATGTTGAAGTGAGCGCTGTATCTGTTCGATCGGAGGGAAAAATGAAAAACAAGCTTCCCAAACCCGTGGGAAATATTCAGCAAACCAAGAATTCCCGATTTGTCGTGGATCAAACGTGAAAAGCGCGATTGGGCCGCGCGGGCACACGCGAGTCATTTCTAGCAATGCCTTTTTCGGTTCAGAGAAATGATGAAAGGCAAGGATGCTAAACACTCCATCGACGGAATTATCTGGCAACGGAAGGTGTTCTGCCACTCCTTCCACAAAGTGCACGTTTGCATGAGGTGCCGCTTGTCCGCGCATAACAACTGAGGGCTCCACCGCAGCGACCTTCATCCCTTTGTCGGCCACTGCCCGGCTATAATTGCCAGTGCCCGCTCCGATTTCGGCAAGACAGCTTCCTTTGGGGAGTGAGAGAATTTTCAAAAGGGCGTTCAACACTCCTCGATCTGCACGACGATGGCGCGCATACCCCGTTCCGATTTCATCATAGATTGCAGAACTCATGTTTCTATGTACTCCTTTAGGAAATATTTCCACTCAGCAGCTTGCAAAGATGAAGCAACGTTTGTCCGGTTTTTTTCTGGTCAGTAGCGGGAATCCACTCTGCAACCTTCCGTATTCCCTCGAAGTATGACGCTTCGGCCACGAGAAGGTATTTTAATCCCTTGGGAGTGATTGTAACTATCTTGATTCTCCGGTCTCCATTTTGAGAGCCTCTCTGCACAAGCTTATCGCGCTCAAGACGATCAATAAGTCCGGTCACGTTTGCCCGATTTACCAGCACACATCGACTAAGTCCCACCTGGGTTGCGCCGTCCGTAAACTGATATTTCAAAAGCATAAGGATATTAAATTGCGCCTCCGTAAGCCCAGATTTTCTGAGCAGCAGGCGCCCTGCATTACTAAGCATGCGCGATACCAGCATTACGGTCATAATGAGTTCGTGGCCCGGCTCTTGAATCGGATTGGGAAGTTTAAGCCAATCCCGCACTGTGACTGCGTCCGTTTTTCCGTTCATAAGGATACCGTTAACATCTTAACCAATTAAGGTCAACCAATCCGTTTTCTTTTCTCGAGGAGAGCTTTATGCCCGTTGTGAAATCAGAAACACCTTGTCCTGACGGCGGGCTTTGCGGGGCAGGGCGAGTGTGACGGCGTCATTCGGTTGCGCTTCGTCCGCCGGTTCGCCGTTGACGCGCAACTCTGCGGCGGTGAAGCGGAGCGCGCCGGTCGTCGGCCCTTCGATGAGCAGTGTATCGCCGTTTTTAAGCGGATAGCGCCGCAAGATGAATTCGGCGACGTTGGCTTTGATGAAAAAGTTGCTCAGCACGCCGATTTCATCGCGCTGTTCGGTCGCCTGCGAATCGGCGGCTCCGGCCCATTCGCCGAGTTTTACGCCGCAGTAATGGCCGCCGTGCCAGAAGCCTCGGTTGAAAACTTTGCCGAGTTCGGCAATCCACGGATCAAACTTTTCCGGCGTGTAGGTTCCGGCGGCCAGCGCGTCGAGCGCCTCGCGGTAAATCCGCGTCGTCACTTCGACATAATCGGCGGAACGTCCGCGCCCTTCAATTTTTAGAACCGAAATTCCGGCGGCGGTGATCTTGTCCAGATATTGGACGGTGCAAATGTCCTTTGGCGACATGACGTATTTATTGTCGATGACCAGCTCTTCGCCGGTTTCTTCGTCCGTGACGCGGTAGCTGCGGCGGCACGGCTGGAAGCAGGCGCCGCGGTTGGCGGAATGGTCGTACTGCGCGAGGCTCATGTAGCATTTGCCGCTGACGGCGACACACAGCGCGCCGTGGGCGAACAATTCCAGACGGATCAGTTCGCCGGACGGCCCGCGCAGATTTTTTCCCTGAACTTTTTTCCAGATATTGGAAATCTGTTCGAGCGAAAGCTCGCGCGCCAGCACCACGGTGTCGGCATAGCGGGCATAAAATTCCAATGCTTGGAAATTGGTCACGTTGGCCTGCACCGAAATATGGACTTCGAGGCCGATGGCGCGGGCATATTCAATCGTCGCAATGTCGGTGGCGATCACGGCGGAAACACCGGCGGCCTTGGCGGCGTCGCACAGCGCATGCATTTCTTCCATTTCGCCGTCGTAGACGATGGTGTTGAGTGTCAGATAGCTCTTCACTCCGGCTTCACGGCAAAGGTTCGCCACCTTCGGCAGGTCTTCAGCGCAAAGATTGGCCGACCGAGCGCGCATATTGAGTTTGCCGACACCGAAATAAACGGAATCCGCGCCAGCATGGATCGCCGCCGCCAGCGCGGCCTCCGAGCCCGCCGGACTCATCAGCTCGATTGGCGATTGGCGATTTATAATTTTTGATTGAGGGTTCATGACTTAAGCGTCGGGAGTGTCCACGTTTTGGCTTGGCTCCGCAACCTTGAAACACCTTGTCTGGCGCAGGTCGGCTCGCTACAGTCACGCCGGAAATCAACCACATCGGGAGCCGAGGACTATGAGCATAAAAACAGCAACATATGGTTTCAGGGCGGCGGTAATCACGATCGCCATCATGGCGGGTTCGGCGGTAGCGGCGGACCTCTCAGGGCCGTCCATCGCCACCGGCGAAGTTTCATTCGCCACCGCCAAGTGGAATCCTGACCAATGGACGCCGATCCGCCTTCCGCACCAGAAGACGCTCCGGACATTTATCCAGCGCGACGAAAGTCTCGGCACGGAAAAATTCCCCGCCGACGAAATCAAGGCGCATCTGGACAACGTGTTACTGATGGCCGATACCGGCACCGGCGAAGGTGAGTTTGAAGTTGTCTTCTCGCTGAGCGAAGAAAAAGGAACGGCGCCGGGAATATTTCTTTCGCCCGTGCTGAAAGACGGGGTTTTGGACACCTCGCTCGCCATCTTCGTCGCCTCCTACACGATGGCCGTTTGGTCAACCGAGATTGATCCGGTCGCAGGCGAAACCAAATATAAACACCTCGTCCGCATGAACCGCTGGAACGAGCCGAACCGGAAACATGTGCTTCGCTGCCGCTACAGCAAAAGCCGGAGCGCGGTGCTCATCCGCCTCGATCAGGCGGACACCATCATGATTAAGGACATTCCGGTCAACTCGCGGATCGGAATCTGGGGATGCCACGGGCCGTGCGATTTTTACAGCGTGTCGTTTATACAAAATCCCGTTCTCGAATGGGCGGCCAGCGATCCGAATAAAAAATAATCCCGACCGGAATGGTCTTCGGCCATGCACGAGG